>CAZBLA010000018.1:0-12406 GCA_964492665.1 Microcaldota archaeon | reverse complement strand
TGTTTATCATCAAAATAAACATATCCTGGGGATTTTTAAAAATCCCTAGGATTAGCGGAACTATCTCATTTTACCTGAAGGATTCGGAACTACTGTTAATAAAGCTACCTTCGGACAAAGGGAAAGTTACGCTCAGGGAGATTTTGTAAGACCTCAAAATGGGGCAGTTGTCAAGGAACTGAGAACCGATAAAACACATCCTTTGCAGGATGCAGTGATTGCATAAATGCAGAGGAAGCCTACACCTTTAGGTGTAGGAGTCACTATATATTCTGTTGTCTCTACACCATTCCTATCTCTTTTGTTTTCTAGTGATCCGAGTAACTTCCGTAGATAAGGGGTTAAAAATATTATGCTTATTGTGAATTCAAGTTTACATCATCCTTTTCTTGAATTTGGATTTTTTCTCCGTCTACAGAGATTTTAGAAAATCTGTTTTTAACGTTTTTCTTAATTCATCGTCAGATACATTTTTTAAACTGTTACGTCTTTACTAGATTAGCGGTTAGTAAGGAGTTGGCCGTAAGTATCAATGTGGTGTTCTGCGAAGACGCTGATTTTAATGTAGAACCAGATATCAGCCAGTTACTGAACGAGTATCCAGTATATGGAGATGCGTATATACTATAATCTCCATTCTGCAGCAGAATTGCAGTATTGTCATAATATTTTATGCCTTGAATGTATATGTAACCGTCATTAGGAAACACTTTTAGAGTAAGCAGATAAAAATTATTGAAAGTCGGACCAAGTCGCACTTCTGAATATCCTGTTGACTGATAGTTTCCTGAACATATTGTTTCGGAGCATATTGAATAATATAACATAAAACGTGTTTCTATTTTTGTGTCGAGTGACGGTTGTACAGTTCCAGGTATGGAAACAGTACATAGGACTGTTGCTCCGTTAGAAGCTTTATCAGGATTGCATATACCAAGATAATTGTTTTCTCCGCTCAAACCGATATTTGTGACAGTGAGCTTTATCCCATTCGCAGCAAATTTTATTGGCTGGTTCAACTTATTTTTAAACGAGAGAGTAAAGGTTATGCTTTTAGTTGAACTATATGCAGATATGATGGCGCCTTCACATGGAAAACTGGGTTGTATATTGCATTGTAGAGAGGTATAATGGGAAAAGGATCCGGATCCTGTGAATATTGCAATGACTGCTATGGTTATACCTATGAGTAACAAGGCCCATCCATAGGTAGTAAGAAATTCAATGGCTGTTTGTCCCTTTGTTGTAAATTTTAATTGTTTCATTAAAAATGAATTTTAATTATAAATTTATTAAACCTTTGATATTTTGGAATAGGTTGAAAGAGGGCAGTTTATTTGTGAATGGGAGTAGAACAGACCACAATAGGTATAAATATAAACATAGAAGATAGAAATAAACATATTACAAAATTAATATTCATACCAATATGACCATTAAATAAATTCATTAGTAGAGATTAAATAAATTGTTCTACAGATCAATAATCATACCTATCATTTGACCGAAGACAGGTATTGTAACCGTAAATCGAATACAAAATTTTACAGATTGAAAAAAAGTCGATGCAAAATATTTAAGTATAATGCATGTTTGATGGATAGGTATTTTTATGATTCAAAAAAGAAATAAGATTCTTGCGTTTATGAAGTTGACTAGAATTGAACATAGCCTTATGCTCATACTAGCTGTAGTATCTGCAGAAGCAATAGTAGGTTTTGACATATCTCTATATCTGTTTCTACTTGCGCTTATACCTCCTGTATTCGTAAGCATGGGGGCATTCGCGATCAATGATTATTTTGATGTGGATGTGGACAGACACAACAAAAGATTTGATAGACCTTTAGTAAATAGGTCGCTTAAGAAAAGATCAGCTTTTGCCATATCCATAATAAGTCTATTGATAGGTATTGCGGCAAGTGTCATGATAAATATGTATGCATTTGTGATAACTGCCATATTCGCTATTTTGTCGTATCTATATAGTTACAAACTTAAAGAAATTCTGCTTCTTGGTAATGCATTTATAGCAGTTACTATGGTTATCCCATTCATTTATGGAAATTTTGTTGTGTCCAAAATATTGAATTTGAATATAATATTGATAAGTATGATCATATTTCTAAGCGGATTTGCAAGAGAGATCCATGGAATGATAAGGGATTTCAAAGGAGATATAAACACTAGGAAGATACGGAATATTGTTTATTATGTAGGAAAACGTAATTCGTACATAATTGCATTGGTACTGTATATCGAAGCTATAGTAACAAGCTTATTCATGTTTTTCTTTCTGCCTCCTTTTGCACATAATCTGGTGTATCTGGTATTCATATCTATAGTTGATGGTATACTGTTATACAATGGATTCATATACTTTAAAAAGGATTCAGAAAGATACTTCAGATTATCAAGAAATATGGGTCTTATAGCTATGGGATTGGCAATGATAATCTACATTGTTTCAAGCTTCATCTATGTTTATGTATGACCTACTCTGCTAACTGGATTTTGGTGTCAGTTTGACTTCAAAATCGTCTGGGGTATATTTGAATTCATCATTGCTTTTAATTGTGCCCCTGTTTTTCAATACTTCTCTAGCGAGAAGGAAATAGGTATAAGCCAATGATCTTCTGCCTCTGTTGTTTACAGGTATTATCAAATCGAGAAATTTTGTTATATTATCTGTATCATTCAGCGCAATTATGGGGATGTTCACTTTACTTGCTTCTTTTATCGCCTGTCTTTCATTTCTAGAATCACTTATTATGAGAAATTTGACTTCCATAAACCCTTCCTTGTATGGATTTGTGAATATTCCGGGAGTCACCCGACCAGCTATAAAATTAGCATCTATTATTTCAGCAAACTTTTGTGCTGCAGTTATTGCATATAACCTAGAAGCTGTAACAACGATATCCTTAGGTTTGTACCTTGCCATCATGGATGCGGACACCCTTATCCTCGAATCTATGTCTCGTATGTCTAATAAATATAAACCATCATCTCGTACCTTCATCACAAATTTTGCCATTCCAGAACTCTTCACTTTTGTAGCTATATGTATACCTGCTTTGAGATACTCATTCGGATTTATCAATAATTCTTCTTCCATCTAAACACCTTTGGGGCCGCCGAGATTTTCAGCGGTTAACCTTTGAATTCCCATATTCAAAAACTCGGGTCGCCAGCACCCCATGCTGGTAGCCTACCAAGCTAGCATACGGCCCCATTATAATCTTTATGCAGTAGAATATATACTTATCTGCTGTTCTCTAGAAATTCATCTATAAGCTCAACATTACTTATAATCATCCTTCTGCAGCAGTATCTTTTGAATCCGAGATCAGCAAGCACCTTTGCTGGATCTTCATGCTCTTTATTCACACGTCTATCGTATTCTTCCCATCTGTCAGCAATGACAGCACCGCATGTAAAACATCTTATCGGAATCATCATATGTAATCACCTATATGAGGTTTGGTACCTTGCTCTTGCTTTAGGTCCAAGGAACTTCTTCGGCTCCACTCTCCTCGTATCATCAGTTATCAATCTTTTGTCATAATCCATTAGCATCTTCTTCACCGAATCTCCTCCTTTTTCGGCTATTATCCTTGCTATTGCTCCAGCAATCGCTTGCGCTTGCGAGCTTACTCCGCCCCCATGTACATTTACATTTATATTGAGGCCTTTTGATATCTCTTTCGTAGTCTCTGACAGATATATGCTCTTCAGCATCTCAAACCTGAGCTCTACGGGTGTTATTGTGTCCGCAAGCCTGCTGTTTATGCGTATGACTCCGTTTCCGGAAATTCCAGAAGCTCTTGCCACACTACGTTTTCTTTTGCTTTTTGTAAATATGACCTCTGTTGGAATCTTTCCTTTACTTTTTGGTATGGATTTTGGCTTATCTCGTTTTGCCTGCTTAGCCTTAACAGTAGGATTCTTAAGCAATGGCGCTTCATTTTTTATTTCTTCCATCTTAACCTTATTGTTCGGTTGTTCTTGGGCATCCATAACCAATTTACCTCGTTCTATATCCTAAAAGTTTAGACACTTCCCCTACTGTCATATATTTAGTGTATACATCTTCTATACTCTTTATTTTTATATCTATTGGTTTTTCCTGCTTTAATTCATTTGGTGTACCAATAAATACATAAAGCCTTTTGAATGCTGTTTTTCCTTTTGATTTTTTATATGGAAGCATTCCGCGTATGATCCTCTTCACAAGGAAATCGGGACGTCTGGACCATTTTGGAGAATGTTCTGGATTCTCCTTCTCCTGAAGATTTCTCCTTACATAATATCTGCTTACAATCGATTTCTTATCGCCTGTCATTACGGCTTTCTCTGCATTTACTACTGCAATGTCCTTATCGGAAAGAAGCATTTTGGCTACTGTTGCGCAAAGCCTGCCGAGTACCAAACCATTCGCATCGATAACATCAACATCTTTAAGATTCATAGACAAATTGATTCACCTGATTATGTTTATTTTTGTGCATTTAATCATATCATCTAATGACAAAGTTTTGGAATCCGAATCTTTCAATTTCTTTTTGGCTTCTTCGGAGAAAGATATTGCTGTTATGTTTATGCTATGATCCATCTTCCCTTGCGATAATACTTTTCCAGGAACTATTATATTATCCCCCTCTTTTGAATATTCATTTATCTTACTGACATTCACGGATATCCTCCTCCTCCGTGATACATATACACGTTTATAAATGCTCTTCCAGAATGGACCATATTCCTTCCGCTTTGAAGCTTCATCCAATTTTAATAGCCACTCTTTTATATCAGCTCTCTCAATATTCCTCTTCATAATACCACTTTACTTTGCGGGGGGTGAGATTTGAACTCACGTAGTCTCTAAAGACACAGGAGTTCCAAATGATTTATTCCTCGGTCCTGCGCATTTGGCCATGCTCTGCCACCCCCGCCTAAAGTTTTTTAGCGATTTTTTCTATACTATCTAATTCGCTTATCAAGGCAGCACATGCCTTTTTTATTATCTCTTTTGGGGGCATTTGACCGAAACTTTCTACATAAAAATTAAATTTATCCTTGTCACTATCATATGTCGTTATTCCTGGTTGAAACTTAATGTGTTGTAATGCGGTTCCCATGATTGCTTTGCAATCTATTCTGAGCTTCTGCTCCTTACCCAGTTTTATTATGGGTATATTTTCAGATACAACAGTAACATTCTTTTCTATTGTGACCATATCTTTAGAGTATACTACTGTAGGGCCTGTCGCTTCAAGACTGAACATGATATTGTCCCCATCATGGAAACCTTTAAGCGTTTTTATAGGTATCAATCCTATCCTATGTGCTATATATTCATCAAACATAGGACTTGAATTTTCATAGAAAGTAACAGTATCTACTGCAAAAACCTTGACCGAATTTAGTGAATATCGCCTCAATGCATTAGCTATGGAAGGAGATATCCCTTTTATTGAAAAATCCATAGATATGGGGCTTTCATTTAAGATTTTAATTTCCAAATGATCCACTTTTTATACTAATATTACAGTCTCTCATGAATAAATCCATGAATTCTCTCTGCATTCATACGATACTGCATCCTGCAAAAGTTTTGGTTTTTAGTTATTCAATAATTATCCATTTATTTGTTCTTATGCAACCTACACCGAATATGACTTCCTTCTGTCCAAGGGTAATCCTTATTGAATATGTTGATTATAAACTTATACGTATATAATACCTCGCTTTCCTCCCGCATCTAAAGCGTCTAATTTTACCGCTTATACGATTAAAAGATAAAGGCACAAGTCATATTATAAACAAAATATATAAATTGTTCTATTGGTGACTCTTCAATAACTGATTTGTTTGCAGAATGCATCCATGCGATTCCGTCTATCAACATGTCTGGCTTATGTTTCTTTTTTGCTGATTAAACCATATCTTTTGCATTTAAACTACAAAAGAAGGAATTAGACTTACACAAAGAATATTCTTCTTCTTTGACAGAACCCATATGGGAAATATAATCATATTATTATATCTAACTTTCTTTAGTAATATATAGATATACTTCATCCTGTTGTCTATAAATAACTACGGTACATATCGTTCAAATATAATTGGTGTTTTATTGAGTTTTGAAAAAATTCTTGAAAAGGATATAGTTTCTTCGGATTTTGCTAGTTTGGCATACATAAAGACGTTTGAAAGCAGACCACATATATCAAAATCAGAGATTGATAAATATTCCAATGTTTCATATCTCGGCATCAATGAACATTCAATGATGAAATATAACGGTAGGGATATTAGATATGTTGCAATTACTTCTTTGATCTACGATTTTGTCATAATCGTTTATGAAATCAATTCATCTTCACTATTTGTCGGAAGGGCATATGACCGTTTACAGGATGCGGAGGAAGGGATTAAGAAATTTGTGAACTCTCTAAAAGGTAGGGGGAATTTTGAGGGAAGGGTAATAGGACTTCAGAACAATCAGGAAATTCAGACAATGAAGGAAGCGGTAGATATCCTAAGAAAGTACGATATATCCATATATGAGATTGATATTTTTGGTGATCAAATCAGAAATATAGCTATAGATTCGAAATTAGGTGTAACGTATAATATACTTATGTTCGATAAGTTGTATAGACCTGGAGAACTGAAGAATAATATGGATGTGGCGGATTTTGAAAAATCTTCTGAAGAAGGTAAATTGGCTGATAGATCCATATTTACCAAAAGTTAGTAAATAAAAATAATCAAAAACACTAAATATTAATCCAGATAATGGTAGTTATATGATGATTTGCATTTCTGAGCATTGCGGTGATGAAGATCTTGAGTTCTGAAAATAAGATAAAAATATCAAAATCTATGTTAAAGAAGTTTGTAAAAGAAAACTTCGGCATAATGATAAGTAAAGATGCAACAGAAGAGTTAGCTGACATATTGGAAAAAAAAGCGAAAGATATATCAAAATATGCTGTCGAAAAAGCAAAAAAGGAAGGAAGGAAGAAGATACTTACAGACGATATAGAATCATATAAACTTAAACGCGAGTAAATTGCTGTTCTCAACATTTAGTAGATCCAGACGACAGAACAACGCAATAAAAATTGAATATGCAAACAATGGAAGTCAGTTAATGAAAGCGCGGAAAAATTCGGAGACCAATAAAATTCCGGAAACCATGTTTAAAGGTAATGGAGTATAATTGATAGTCTGCTATTTCATTTCCTTGAATTAATCCGAGTATAACTATCCCGCAGTTTATTATCTCTGCATTTATCAATCTTTCCTTTCTGTATTTTAGTACAATACAGAATAGCCCCCTATAAAAACAGATGTTTCTGATTTATACATTCCGGGAATGTTTTCGGATACAGACAGATAACTTTACAAAAAATAACGAATCTTTTATAAAGGAGTGAAAAGAATATATAAATAAATTATCTGCAGCAAAGCAAGTATATAAAATTAGGTGTATCAGTATGGGTATGTTACTTTCTGAACTTTATGGCAAACATATAATTAATACGGATGGAGAAAAACTCGGAAGGGTTGAAGACATAATAATGGATTTTGAGGAGGGAGCAGTAGCCTCACTTCTCATAGAGAAAATAAACAATTTATCAAGAGCAGGAAATTTGTCACAGGAAATAAGAAAAAACAGTATAAACTTCAAGCGGGTAAAGAATATGTCCGAAGCTATAGTTGTCAAAACCTGACAAAGAATATAATATACAAAAATCATCAATCTGTTTTTATTTCCTTTGCAGCTCCAGACCTATTTTTCTTTATCATCCTACTTCCGCAGTATGGACAGCTGACTCCTTCTTTCAAATTTTCTATATCTCTTTTACATTCGCTGCATATGTAGTTCATTATATCAACCAATAAAATTTTAATTTAGTATATTATCTGTTTTTCTTTAACCAATTAACAAAATCATTATGTAATGGAGAGGATTTACTCGTATTTATTACTCTGACTTTTGCAGTACCCCCATAATTTTCATCTTTAAGTTCCAATATCGGAGAATATTCCTCAAGAACGGAGTAATGCACTTCCATCCAGTGTATTGTTCCATTCAAATAATCATCAATTATCTTTTTTGACATAGGTCCTGATGTAAAACTGAATAGTATTTCTTTGCACCAATATAAAGGCATACTTCCTGCTGGAGTGATACGTTCTCTTAATATATCATCAAAATCCATATTCACTACTTCATGAATGATTATTTTAGTTATTGGGGAATATGTTATTGTTGTCATTCAACTACCTCCATTTGTTCTGTTTAGATCCTTTATCTGCTGCTTTGCAGATCTTCCGACAGAAGTTGTCATACTGTATGCTCCTCCAGCATAGGTCGTAGAACAATGTCTGCATTTCCATATGCTTGTGCCTATACGTTCTACGGATGTTTTGCCGCATACATCGCATTTGTAATGCGCTATCTTACTCTTTTTTACTGTAGCGACTGCTTTTCTTATTTTCCTTCCGTATCTTATACTAGCATTTGCCATTCAATTACCTGATTTTATGTACTTGTTTACATGATTGTATTTCTCTAGAGAGATATCAACTAATTCATTTATCTGTTCTATCGTAAAACTACCATTTAAACCTTTCTGCATGGCCTTTATGGATTTTCCATCGGTTGTTATTGTTAACCTCGCATCAGCAGCCGCTTCTTCGCTCTTATCCATATCAAGTATGATCTTATCATCGAATCTACCGAAAGTCGTTGATGCTACAATATTGCTTATTCTTAGTTTTTTGCTTCTGTCTTCGTAGTTCAATGTTCCATCTTCATACTTTGGAAGCCTTGCATTCAGTAAAGCATTCATAGCAGCTAGAGTACATGCATCAAACAGATTTCCATCATAATTGAGTACATAGATATCCACATACAAAGTAATGACTTTCCCTTCCTCCAAGAACAGGCTGCTTAGATCTATACATCCGCCAGCACGTATGCCCCTATCAACAACCCTTGAGAGTTCTATCGTCTCCGGACTTGGCGGCCCTGTCTCAAATTCTACGGCAGCAAGTGGTAAGAGTTCAGCAGCTACTACAAGATTTCCTTCCTCAGGAGTATCGGAGTGGGGTGCTTCAACTACTGCTTTGATTCCTGCCATAACTTCAGTAAAACCTATCCTAACTCTTGAGGATCCCTCTGCATTCAGAAGCACATCTGATTCTACTCTTATTTCCCTGATATCAAAAGGTTTTCTGGAATCGGCTCTTTCGCCTTTGCTTATTGCCTCTTTTATGTAACCGCTTCTAACAATATTCATACCATTCATATTCAAACACCATCATACATCTTCAATATCGCTTCTCTCTGTATCTTCTGTATGGCCTTTCCCGCCTCCATTGCCATATTAAATGCTTTCTGTAATTCAGCCTTATTCATATCACCGTCCATCTGGAGAAGTAAAACTTCATTATTCCTTGGAGATATGGCGATAGGCATATCCGCGTCCGAATAATTATCTTCTATCATATCAACGTCTAAACATATCTCTCCATCTATCTTCCCCATGCTCACTGCATACACCATATCTTTCATCGGTATTCCTGCATTTACCAGCGCAACAGATGCGGCATCAATACATGCTGCTCTCGTGCCCCCATCTCCTTGAAGGACATTCACATATATATCTATCTGGCTATTTGGAAATTCACTTAATACTATCACATTCTCAAATACTTCCTTTATCACTTTAGATATTTCTACAGACCTTCTGTTCGGTCCTGCTCTTCCATGTCCATCTAAGGATGAGAAGGAAGCCATGGAATATACACATTTTATTATTGCACGGTTTGGATTTGAAAGATGTTTGGACAATACCTCCTTAGGGCCATAGATTGCAGCAAGTATCTTATTGTTACCCCATTCTAGGTATGCTGATCCATCAGCATTTTGCAGTATTCCAGCTTGCATTTTTATTGGTCTCAACTCATTGAGATTTCTGCCATCTCTTCTTTTTCCATTGACCAGAAGTACTGGTTTATTCGATTTTGAAGCCATCATAATCATCTCTATAAACATAATATATGGATTAAGGAATGTAATATCATTGAAATTATACGGATGTGAGCATTTCCTTAATCCTGTCTGTAAGCCCTTGTGTATGGGCATTCTTTTCTATTGTTCTTATTGCTTTTATTGCATTTTCAGTTCCCTTCCCATTGATATACACTAGTCCATTAAGTCCGACATTTATCCGTGTACCTGTGAGTTCCTCTATCTGCCTCACCATAGAATCCGATTTTCCTACCACTCTCGGAATCTTTGAGGATTTGACCTTTATTATTCTACCTCCTTTGATCGGCCTCGCTCTATCCATAACTACTACATTTCTCTTTTCAATATTTATAACTGTTGACTCTATAATGTCACCAACTACTGGGTTGTATCTGCTGTTCCTTCCTACTATCAGAATACCATTAACCGTATAGTTTAGATATATACTACATACATTCCTGCTCACTGAAGACACGACTCCTACAATATTATTTCCTATAAAAGGTTTCCAAACTCCTTCAAGTCGTATCAAACTGTTTCTTACATCGTCGAAAATGCCTAAAACCTTTGACAATGTTTTTCCACCAGATATATATGCATTGTTCATCCTCATCGGCTTCTCGAAAATTAAATCTCCCGGTAGTATCATCCTTCTCATCATATCACTTGACTATTTCTGTCTGTATGTTTCCATTTGATATCCGATTCATCTTTTCATAAAAAACATCCTGAAGTCCAGCAGGTATCTCAACAATAGCCTTTAAGCTTCCATTTGACGTCCATTCTTCTGATTTCATTGTAAATTGTTTGAGCATTCCATAGCTTTTGCTTGCATATTCCGCTGGTATCACAATCTGTATCTTTAACATAACAAATTTTATCGGCAGCCTGCTCCTCAATTTATCAACAACAGCTTCTACCTGCTCACTAATATTCTTGAAGGGATCAATATTTATTTTAACCTCTTTCATTGCGTTCTCTATTCTTATTTTTGGGACTGGTGCATTGGTCCTTGGATCTATAGAATTTTTTGCTATCTCCTCAATTATCTGCTTTTTTTTGTCATCAAGCATTTTATTCCTATATTCTGTTGTAAGGGGTATATTACCTTTTTTGAGTATATGGGCCGCAACAACTGCGATATCAACTGTTCCGAAAGCAGACATTATGCTCTCATTGCTCCGTCTTTCTCCTTTTTTTATGTCTTTCCAGATATCTTCCGATTCCAAAATGTTAAGGATATCCCCCTCCTTTTCATAAAGGTATTTATAAGCGAGTTCTGAATCAACCAGTATTTCGAATATTTCCTTATTATACGTATATTTAACTACTATCTGCTTGGATGACATATAAACACTTTTTTGGTATAAGAAAAGCTAGACAAAAATTCAGAAATATTTGGATATTTCTTTATCCGAAAATTTTATATAGCCATCTTTTTTGGTTATGTGGGTAATTTCAACGTCTGTTGGTTCAACTTTTTTCTCATTCACTTTCTTTATTATTGACATAGATAAATCTATTCCATTATTTATGGTTATGTCATCTTTGTAATCTTTTAGCAACATCTCTCCAGCAAGCTTTTTGCCTTGGCCTATCGCATCCGCCTTATATCCTGATAGTGTAGCTCCTGGTTCAACTTCAAATAGCTTCTTCTCCGGATCAACACCACCTATAAGTAAAGATATCGCATATGGTCTTATACCACCATATTGAGTTGCAAGTTGCATCTCTTCAGCTATGTCCCTTGATGTTGTTTCTATTGATTCTGTCTCATCGTATATCATCCTGTGGCTCTGTGTCTTGCTTCTCATGACATTCACCATATGTAAACCATCGGATACCATTCCACTATATGCGACTCCTATAAATGGATCAACCTTGAATATTTTTTGTATTGTGGACGGAACTATCAGAGGATCCCCTATATTCTTATGTGCCATAAGTAATACTCCAGTGTCTGTTATCATACCTATGGACGTTGCCCCCCTCTTTACGGCTTCTCGTGCATATTCTACTTGAAAAAGTCTCCCATCAGGGCTGAACATAACTCCTCTATCATATGCTTGTATATTTGGATACATAATTTACACCTTCAAATCAAAATATTCTGTTCAGTATTGCCATCTATCATGCAAAGTATGCATGTCAATCATAGCATATATTAATTATTATATAACAGAAATCACATTCATATCAAATCCAACCTTTAATAATCTTCCTACAATTATGTAACATCTTAATAACTTTCTATCCGACGAATGTTTTATTATTCGTAGGGCAAGAATACTGCGACTTCCGAGTCGTGAATGAATTGCATATTACGACTTTGGGACATAAATCAAGGATATCCCA
>CAZBLA010000017.1:0-12671 GCA_964492665.1 Microcaldota archaeon | reverse complement strand
AACACAAGAATGCAGCAATTGCGGAACTATCAAAGAAGGTATAAATAAAATAGTTTTCGACATAGAAACATACATCTGCAACAGATGCGGATTGCAGATTGACAGGGAAACAAACGCATCGATTAACATACTCAACAGAGATACTGCAGGGCATGCAGGAAGTTACGCTCGGGGAAATATGACCTCTACGATACAACAGGTATCGCAAGACGCATCGCAGAACCTAGAACATACTCTGCAATCCGCAGAGGAAGCCCTTACTTTTAGGGGAAGATGTCATAAGCATTAGTTTATTACTCTTACTGTTGAATATTAACTGTCCGATGATGAAGAGAGTAACTGCTGATGTATGATGAAGCCCATTTCGGCAGAGGACAAGCATGATATATATGGAAAAACGCAATGTATGGATAGGGATTGTTGTTTTGCTGGTGGCTGTAGCTATAGCCACTATCAATTCCATAACGATAACACCATTTAACATTGCTGATACAAATCCAACTACGTATATAGTAGTAGTAATGCTGATGATGTTTCTTTTTATATTGTTTTCAATTAAAGAAGAACTTTATCTAGAATACAAGAAAATTAATATATTATATGGATTTTTGTTGCTTTTGTTATTTTTTATTATAACATCAATTTTGAGAGGGAATCTCTCATTTATATTTGCATCTTATAGGATTGATGCACTTCTATTTCCTATACTCCTCTTATCTATGATAATTACATTATTCGGACGCAAAGGAATTGTGAAATTGAAATGGTTGATTATATATTCAGCTTTTGCATCTCCTTTGTTGATGTTGCCTGTCATAGGATTAAATAATTTCTTTGTGAATTTGAATGCATCATTTGTATATTCGGTATTAATCCTTCTTGGATTACCAATAATTAAAAATGGATTGGTGATATTGGCACCATCCTCTTTTACGATAACAATAGCTTCAACATGTGCAGATATAGGGGCATTTATTGGTTTGACAATGTTTTTGTTGCCACTTTTTTATCTTTTTGAAGGTAAATGGAGAAGAAAATTAATGTGGATATCTTCAGCGATAGTGCTTCTTTTTCTATTGAATTTTTTAAGAATGTTAGTTATAGGATTAGAATGGGCATATAATGGAATAGGATCTGCAGTATCTACATTCCACATATTTGCAGGGCAGATAATGTTTGATGCTGTAATAATCATAATGATCGTTTTTGCTTACAAATATGGACTTAAATTTCCAACTAAACATACAACTATCTCTAAAAGGCGGAGAGTTAAGAAAAATCAAAAAGCGGATGTCAAGGTGTATTATTCAATTTTAGCGGTGTTTGTGATAGCGATAATTTCATTTGTTATAACCTATCCATACCACAATATGGTAACTGTATCCAATAATAATTTCTATAATAAAAAAATAAATTCGACCAACCAGACTCTATCCTTAATTTACCTCGCATCAATAAAAAGTAAAAATTCTTATGTATATTCTTTAGGTAGTGTTAACAACCGATCGGTTGGATTTTCGGTAATAAACAAAACAACAAACAAAACTGAAGATATAGTAATGTCAGCAGATGGATATCCAAATTATGTTGGTCTTATAACCAATAAGAAAAATGCGAAAGGGGGTTATATAACCATATTGCATAATGGATTAGTAATCCGTTCTTATACTGTTCTTTCAAACAATTACGAATTTTATACGGATACCTTCGTTTTTCCATCTTTAATACATAGGAAATATGTAAGCATAAAAGCGGAGTTTTTTGCTCCTGCAATTTCTGAATTTATGAATTGTAATATGAGCAATGGGGTTTTGCATAGATCCGATATATCTTGTATCGCATATAATTCCGCTAATTCTATATCCTAACGTTAATGTGTAAATATAACATCCTCCCCTGCTTTTAAATAAGGGAAGATGTCACTTACCCTATATACCGCCAAGTGGCATTGTTATATCTTTCATGAAATCATTGAAATATATATTGCCATTGGAATTAAAAATAGTTTTGTTTTAGATCAATGTGGCAAAGTTGAGCTGTAAAAGTTTAATATTTTTGGGAGTTTCACATCTACCTCCATAGTAAAACATAATACATGGAAAATCTTTAACGGTGCGCGTTATTATTTCAACAACGCAGCAATTCCAGCAAAACCGAGAAGCAGTTCTTTTCCATATTGGCTTTCAGATGAAATAAAGAATATGTTGATCTCTAATTTATCCGCCATTTGGACTATCTCATCTATTATATCTAAATCCTCCATAATGTCAAGATATCCGCCGCATTCATGTCTTTCCCTTCTTTCATTGCCTTCCTCCAAAACTTCAAGTTCTTCATTACAAGTACTGCACTTATATTTTATCTTGTGTATCTCAGCATCTTCGCTTATTATTAAAGTGGCTACAGTATAATTTTCCAATGCTTTTTTAACTTTTTTATATCCTGTGACTGCATCTCCACCTCTAGCAAGTTCACTTTTTAATTTTCCTATTATTCTCTGTTCTTTTATTATCTTCTGTTCTGATAACAGATCATTTGCTTTATCAAGAAGTTCTCTTATACCTACATTTTCATCAGTGTATCCGGTATCAAAAACCCCCAATATTTTTACCTGATAATTCAATGCCTTTGATCTTACAAAACTCTCTTTAGCGGGTCCAGGACCTCCGATTATAAGTCCACTAATCTTAAAGTTATATCTTTCAAATAATTCATTTATGGCATCTCCTATCCTCTGATGATAATGTTCTATACTATCCAATCGTATACGCTCAAATCTTGCGGCTGATTGCCCTCCTTTATGTATTTTCTGATGGGCTAGAGAATGCATCCGCCTTTCTACCATAAAATGTGTCCCTCTAAGCATACCGACTATAGAATCTCTTCCATCCATAATCAAGATAACATACTTTTCATTACTCTCCAGTTGAGACTCTATAGGTTCTAAAAGAAAATTGGAATCACATCGGTATATATTGGTTTTTATTGGTACTGGAGGCTCCATTGTAAATATCGCTATATTCGACTTGTCTTGCATTTTTGATATATTACCACAGAAAACAATCAGTCCATTCTTTGGGGGACGTTTGTAAAGTTTTAGGTACTGCATAATCTTCTCTATAGAATTTTGGACATTTAGGCGTGTAGTTTTTGATTTTATATTTGAGGATTGGTTCTTTTCTTCCCTAAGTTTTGCTATTTCATCGAAAATCTGAAAATCTGGAGGTATATATATGCTTATCAATTCCGTTCCAAATCCTTTAATCCCTTTTAATTTTCTCAACTTTTTCTTAAGATCATACTCTTTTTTCGCTTCCGACATACTTAATCACTAATTTGTCTTATTTCCTATAACCTCCTTACCCATATATGGAACCAAAACCTTTGGAACAGTTATGGTTTTATCATCATTGACATAGTTCTCTACAATTGCAACAAGCATTCTTTCTGCAGCTATTCCTGTCGCATTCAATGTATGTACATATCTTCTTTTTCCATTTCTATCATATTTTATATCTAATCTCAAACTCTGCCAGTTGGTACAATTTGAGCAGGAGGAAAGTTCTTTATATATGCCTTGGCTGGGCATATATCCCTCTATATCATAGGATCTGGCATCCTTCTTACTTATATCTCCTGTACATATCTCTATAACTCTATAAGGTATCCCAAGCTTTTTTATTATATCTTCAGAATTTTTCAGCAATTCTTCATGATATTCCCAAGATGTTTCTTCATCGGAAAATATGAACTGTTCCACTTTATTGAATTGGTGAACCCTAAATATCCCCTTTGTGTCTTTTCCGTGAGATCCTGCTTCTCTCCTAAAACTGGGACTTATCCCCACATATTTCAATGGTAGTTCTTTCCCAGAAAATACCTTTTCTGCATGCATCACAGCTAATGGATGTTCAGCAGTTGCTATAAGAAATAATTCCTCATCGAGCCTCTCATATTCTGATATCCCGGAAGCTTCTAAAGGTTCAGATGCGGAGTAAAGCATTTCTTCAAAACTCTCCAGCGGAACAGCACTTTTGTAATACCTTCTTTTCAACATATATGGTGGAGCTATCGGGATAAATCCTTTCCCTACCAACTCGTCTAATGCAAATCTCAACAAAGATTGTTCTAACATAACAAGGTCTCCTTTTAAATAATAAAATCGGGAACCTGCTGTTTTCGATGCACTTTCTATATCCAGAAGACCTAATCTATCCAATATGCTTTCATGGGATTCGGATTTTCCCCGTATTATATCTCCCACATATCTTATTTCAGGATTATCTTTATCACTATCTCCTATAGGCACTTCTTTATGTAATATATTAGGAAGATTCCATAACAACATATCTATATTTTTTTTGAGTTCGGATGACCTACTCTCACCTAGTTCAATCTCCTTCTTAAGCTCAGAGAGTCCATCCACTTTTGCTTTTATATCTCCTCCAGATTTTTTAAGCTTTGATATCTCCATACTACTTCTATTCCTTTTTTCCTGAAAATTCTGGAGTTCAGTTTTTAAGGTTCTCATCTCCCTATCGAGTTCAATAAGCTTTTCTATTGGAAAAGAACTTTTCCTTCTTGCTAAAGACTCTTTTATTAAATCTATATTTTCTCTTATGTATCTTGTGGTTATCATAATATCACTTAACAACGTAAAATGATAATTATTTAAACATAAACCTGTTCATAACTCCATTTAAACAATGTGAGCGTAAAAGTTCATACTTTTTTATTATCGGAATTAAACCTAATTATTACTATAAGATAGGAAAGATAAATATAATAACATGTTTATAGGGTATATGTAAATTACACTTAAAAAAAATATATCACTTTGATTCGGATAGTTAAGGAGTTGGAAATTGATAGCTATTTTCTTCAAAGGACACATCTATTGTATATCTGCCCAGAAGTTCACAGATTTAGTTCATATAGAAACTGTTATGCAGGGATAGCAAAGTCTGGTCAAATGTGATGGGCTTAGGACCCATTCCCTTAGCGGGTTCGTGAGTTCAAATCTCACTCCCTGCACATAATTATCAAAAAAATTATTCGTAGGGCAAGAATACCGCGACTTCCGAGTCGTGGATGAATTGCAGATTACAATAACTCAATAATCATAGTTTTCAGAACAGAAAAACTGGCAGATTGAGAACTGCAATCAAAACCTACAAAAAGAAATCCTGTACAGATTTGACAAAGACATAAACGCATCTAATCAACATACTAAACAGAGCTACTGCAGGGCATCAGGAAGTTACGCCCGGGAGATATGATCTCCATGATACAACTATCGCAATCCGCACCGCAGAACCGAAAACATACTCTGTAATTTGCAGAGGAAGCCCTTACTTTTAAGGGAGGATGTCACTTTTAATAGCCATCAGAGATAAAAAATCTCTGATGTACATACTAATCCAGTGATCAATAGGATATATCTGCTGAAATAAGGTAAAACTGAATGCGACAAATAGGAGTTCAAGATCTAAACCTCGGCATAATGTGCTAGTAGATCAATTGAAATTCGAAATACGTCCAAATCAAACAAACTTAACCACCATCTAACAGAAGAGCGAAAAAAGAGTAATCAAGAAAAGTGAAAACTGAAAGTGGGTTATGAAAAGAGAGTTTTGTTTGAATCTATCTTTTCTAGGTAAAAGAGACCTGTAGGTGAAATTTTGTTCTCTAAAAAGAAGGAGAATATCAAAAAAAGATTACTGCAAAAATTAGCATATTGGATAAAGTTACAATGATGAACTGATTGAAAACGTCTCTAGTTGGTACTAAATTATTTTTCGGTATCTATCGGACAAGATTATGCAAAGCAGTTCTATAGATATTTTGGGTTTGACCCATGATTTAGATAATCTTTTCCTTCTCTGATTGAAACTTTTCAAGGTATTATCCATTTCGTGATTATTTCTGGATCGTTATATATTTCACATTGATGATTGAAGAATCCAGACATATAATAAATTAGCAGTTCTGATATTCTTAAATTTTATCATATTCTTTAGTTCGGGACTTATTGTCGTCATCTATAAATATATCTATATTCACTAGTTTTACAATTCTATTTATGTTTATATATTCTAATTACAATAGATAGATTAGGCGATAATATGTATATAAAAGAATCTGTTGTTAAAAGAATTTTAAAAGATGCTGGTGCTGATAGGACAAGCAAAGATGCTATAAGGTTGTTTCAGAGAAATATTGAGAAGATAGCTTTTGATACTGCCATAAAGGCAGCCAAACTGTCTAGACATGCAAAGAGAAAAACAGTTTATGGATCCGATATAAAACTTGCATTTCAATGATTTTCTTTATTTAGTTTAGACTAAAGAATTTATATGATTCTTTCTGTAATCCGAGATATGATTCTTCCATTCAACAATGTGGTTTTTGACTACTGTATCCTAAGGGTTATATATACCAAACAGATTATAATTAGTTGATGTTTGTATGGGTTACCAAATTAAAAAATTTGATTCTGGAGAAAGTTTATACATAAATGGAAACAAAAAAATAAAGATACCGAAGGATTCAGCAGTAAAAGAATATCCAATATTGAGTCATTATAATAATGTCACAAATTATTTCGGAATAGTTTTGGATATAGGTATAGCAATAAAACCACACACTATCATATCTATATTTGTTGATCTTCCTGCAGATACGGGAATCTATGTTTACAGTGGTAATTATTATACTATCATAGATAAAATAGAAAATTTCAAGAAACAGTTTTCACTTTATGGAACTGCTTCTGATGGAATGATTTATAGATATTTTAAAACAAAATATACAAAAAAAATATCTGGAGCACACAAGAATAAGATCCCAACAAATATAAATATAGACAATAACAGTAATACATGGCAGATTGTCAATAAGATAATATTTGAAGCTGAATCTTTAAATCTGTTTTCTAATGGAAAGAAGGTTATAGGAGAAAGGATATTTATCAATATATCAGATAAGGAATTTGTAACCATAAAACTGAATAATGAACCATCCGAAAAAGGTTTCAAGATTATGCATCACAGTTTATTACAGAAAAAAAAAGGGATAAAGAGTAATGTAGTAGAGATGAGGTATGGAATATGAGCGGAATATTGTCATGGGTACTGACAAATTATGTCAAATTGATAATATCGGCTGCAATCATTATTGTAGGACTGGTTATAGGAAATTTATTTTCTGTTATAATAAGAAGGAGGATGCATAAGGATTATTCTATTCAAACATCCAAACTTGCTGGAAAAGCTATCTATTATTTAATATCCGCAATAGCCATAATTATAGCTATAGGAAATCTGGGGATAAATCTCGGGTCTGCTCTTGTAGCGGGAGGATTTTTGGGGATTGTAGTTGGATTTGCTGCACAATCTTCAATATCGAATTTGATAGCAGGAATCTTTATTATAATGGATAAGCCATTCAAGATTGGAGATTTCATATCTTATCAGGATATGAGTGTGGGCATCATAGATATAGGATTCTTTTCTACAAAAGCAGCAATCTGGGATGGGAGGCAAGTACGAATACCAAACAATCAACTGTTTAACTCGAATATCATGAATTATACAAGATCTATCGCAAGATTAGTAAGAGCACAGTTCAACCTTTTTTATGAGGAAGATATAAATCGGGTTATACCTAAAATAATATCTGAATTTGAAAAGGAGTGGTTTGTTCTTATAGAACCTGCTCCGCAAGTGTTTACTTCCAACTTCTCAGACAAGGGGATAACAGTGGAAGTTAGAGTATGGACAGCAGGAACCACATGGGGGTTGCTTAACTTTTCAATGATAAAAACGATAGTGGATACACTCAAAAGCATAGGTGTGAAATTTGCTTATCCAAAAATGATCATAGAAACAGAAAAAACAATCACAAGAATTTCAAAACAGTGAATGTTTTCCTGCTAATATTTCCCTTGTAAGAAAGCTTATATTTGATAATGCTTCATCTCCCAATTGCTTAACCTTTCCGGATATAGAATCTACATTTATTCCGTCCTTCATCTTTAATTTTATATACATATGTTTAGGATCATTTATTGGTCTTCCAATCTGTGAGACTATGGACACATTGCACACCTCAACATCTTGGTATAGATGTATCACATCTTCAGCAATCCCATTCGCCAGTATGGCATATATTTTTCCGACATGGTTGAATGGATTCTTGCCTGCAGCGGCTTCTAAACTCATAGATCTGAATGGTGTTATCAGGCCATTCGGTCTGTTTCCTCTTCCTACAGATCCATCATCGCCAGCTTCACAACTTAGCCCAGATTTTGTGAGATAGACTTTATCATTTGTTATAGAGTCCCCGTTATTTAGAAATATATCTATATTCTTATTCGTAATCCCTCTTGAAAAGTCCAGTATATCTTTTGATATAATCTCTTCATATTTTAAGTATTGATCTTTATCACTTACCTGATCGGCTACAAAAGCTATAGCTATTGTTAACATTATATTGTCTCCGTCCCTTACACCCATCACCTTAATATCTTCGCCCACAGCAGGAATCTTCTTTTTATAAGCCATACTGTTTAGAAATTTTTCAACTCCGAGAACAAGCCTTTCTGTTTCGGTAAATGGGGCAAAACCTATACCGAACGATGTATCATTCGATAGTGGTATATCGGATTGTCTTCCGAATACCTCTTTCAGATCTGTTGAACCTGTTATAATTTTGGATTCGAATGTTACTTCATTTTCAATATCAAGAAAACGGGTATTTTCCAGTAGGTAATCCTTTGCGGCTTTTATTGCTATGTCCCTTACAGGTATTTCCATCCCTTTGTATTCGGTTGTAGCCCTTCCAGCAAGTATCACTCCTATTGGATGGGTTATACGTCCTGATCCAAAAGTTGTTTCCGAACTCCCACCAACTATTAGTCCTTTATCAACATTATGGTGGAGTATTAATCCTGCAGTATCAATATATTGATTTGATAATTCTATGCTTACACGCTCCATTATTCCATCTATAAGGCTGTCTGGATGTCCAATTCCTTTCCTTTCCACATACTCCACTTCCTGTCTATGTATCGATTCGGATTTATCTCCTGTAATCTTTATGTTTACCATAATCTTCACTTTATTTTTACTATAGATTGTATTACATTCAGATGTATACCTTATAAGAATAGACATGATATAATTTTGTAGACAATTAAATTTATGTAAGTTTTTGGTTGTTTTTGATATTTATTATCTCTTCGAGAAGATCATGTTCATCATCATTTATCAATGATGAAAATTTGCCTTTAAGAAGCATGTAATCTTCCGCATTCATTCTTGTATAAAGTAATTGATTCTCTCTAACTTGTCTGCCGAATGATGGTTCTTCCATTGATACCGCAACCTCTTCGCCCCTCTTGGCTTCTGGAAGAGATGATTTTTCATTCTGAATTTCCTTTATTCGACCGACTCTATTTCCCACTTCATTTATCATTACGTATCCTGGCTTTATAGTTCCTATTACAACTTCAACACCAAATACTGCAGGATGTGAAATTCTAAAACATGAATTCGGAAGAATCTTTATTTTGGCAGGCATTACCATCTTTCCAATAGCTGCAGTTCTTTTGTTCGTCTCCATTTTTTCAACAATTAGATTGTAATCTTCTATTATCTTGTATATTACAGTATTGTTAATTATTGTCACCCCACTTACAGATGCGGCATCCATTGCATCATGTTCTATTGAAACATTAAACGCGAGTATCATTGCATACGATTGATTTGTTGCGTTCATTGAAAATGCATCAAGAACATCTCTTTTAGTAACATTCCCTATGGTCTTTTTGCTGATTGGTACATCTTCGCTCTCGAGTATTTTCGATAGTGCTTCTATTCCCCCTATTGAATCAGCTTTTAGTATGAGACCATAAGTAGAGGTTTTAAATAGGTCTTTTATCTCAGATTTTATGTTTTTTATGTAATCGGAATCGGAAGAATTTATAATTGTAGAACCAACCAGTGCTGCTTCAAGTCCCGATGCACTTATCCTTACTCCAGTTGCAGCGCTTGCAGACTCAACATACATAAAACCGCTCGTGGATTCACGTATCTCCCGTAGAGGTTTTGGTTTCAGCAAAGCACGTATCTTTGTTGTCTGTACTTCACCATTTTCTGTTGCAAATGCTATCATATCGTTTGTATGGAGAGTACCATCATAAAGTATCACATCTATGATAGTACCTAATCCTCTGACTTCTTTTCTTTCAAGTACACCTCCTTTGGCTGGACCACCTACTTTTATAGTAAGCTTCATTTCAAGATATCTCTGAGAAAGACCAGTCACGAGTAGAAGAAGTTCCGCAAGTCCTTCTCCTGTCAAAGCGCTTGTCGGAACTATTGCTATCTCTTTTTTGAAATCTTGTACTTCTGTGTATATATTGCTTTGAAGACCAAATTTACCTATTTCACCTATAAGTTCAAATAGTTTAGTATCAAGATTTTCTTTGGCTTCGTTGGATTGTGTAGTAATAGAAGTTGATATGCAATAAGTATTCGTCTTCTTCCAGCCACTCAAAGAATCAATCTTGTTTGCTGCTATTATAAAAGGAGTTTTATACTCCTTAAGTATCATCATGGCTTCGGTGGTTTGCGGTTGTATTCCATCCCGCACATCTATCACTAATATTGCTAGATCTGATATGCTTCCCCCCCTTCTTCTTAGATTTGTAAAAGCTTCATGTCCTGGAGTATCTATAAATAAAAGACCAGGTATACTTATATTCTTCTGGTCAAAATTTTTTAGATTTGAACATATCTTTTTTATAGTATCTATCGGAACTTCGCTAGCTCCTATATGCTGTGTTATGCCACCAGACTCTTTTGAGACTATAGCTGTACTCCTAATTTTATCTAAAAGAGTTGTCTTCCCATGATCAACATGTCCTAAAACACTTATTATCGGCTGGCGTATCACATAATTACCTCTAAAAATTAGAGTCTGTATAGACACAATAAGTTTTATATTATAATACATTTAAGATTTTTATTAGTTTGGTTTGTAATGAGATAATAATTGCAAAGTCAATATATAATGTAATATGGGTAATATACTTCCATCAAAAAGATAGAAAACACAAAGATAATTTTTGAATCCGTTTTGAAGGAGGTATAGAAAAATATAAGGGTGTATGAAGAATTATCAAGTTATCTTTGAGCGTAACTTCCCTCTACCCGAAAGACGGTATAGGAAGTATGTTAATATACAATTATATTAATGATACTTCTCTTTCATTTCACAGCTAAAACATGTAGAGATTTTCATTTGAGTTGTTAAGAATGTAAAGTTAACTTACTGTGATGCGGTAGGTTCAACACGTGTGTATCCATCATTTGTCCGGATAATGTATATAGATTCACCTGGAGAAAAGTCAACTGTAGGTGGTTGTATAACTGATACTAAAGTACCATCATTCAATTTTATAACAAGCATATATGCCTCTTGCTGTTCTTTTTTTATTTTTTGTGATACTTTTTTACCAATGATGTCTCCAATTACCATACCACCTATAGTTGCACCTAAAGCTGCAATCGAATTAACTTTTTCATTTGTTGCGGAATTATTAATACCCTCTACTAATATTGCTCCAAGTAGTCCACCAGCATATCCACCAAGGTTAATTGTGTCTGTTGATGTGTTGTTATATTTCTTATTAGGTACTATATTTGTTAATCTGATACTTTCTATAGTGCCTTGGTACACTTGTTGCATTGATAATTGATTTCCTGCTGAAACGGTTCGTGGTCCTAATTCAGATTCGGTAGTAGCTATAGGTGCGCAACTATCTAGACCAAAAACTAGTCCCAGCGATGCAAGGGATAACATTACACCAGCTGCTCCCTTTCTCAACCATTGTTTAGGATTATTTTTAGTAAACTTATCTTTTCGTATTGGTATTCCGGATATTGATGCTTCATTTATAGTACCATCTTCCGTGTTATAATTTTTTGTGTTACGCATACTTACCACTTAATCTTATTTTAATAATATGATGCAGATTATAAGATATTTATAGATTACTTATGAAAGAATTTTAGGATATGGAACTATTTTTAGTATGCTGACATATGCAAATCATTTAATATAACTTCTAAATAGATGAAGTTCTACCGAATATTTAAAAGTCATAACTTTTTTGTAGACTGTCTTTATTTATTTTCTGCAGACCCTAACATCTTTCATACTTCTACATCTTTTATGCAAATGTGATGAAATTGCTGCTTTATTATATTTCTTCGAAAGCTACTTCTTTTTTTGAATAGAGTTATGGATGACCGCAAATATAAATCCAAATATTGCACCATCTATAAAACCCCATAATGCACCGATCAATGAACCTTCGATAGAAGGACCGTATCCTATATATATAGAACTCATGATAGTCACAAATGGTCCTCCCCAATTGAATATGGAGGCAATTCCTGCAAATAACAACATGAATGCCCATGCGATACCTATTCCTATAGCAGCGCCAATCACATTAATATTTTTTGTTATACTTTTCATTATATCACATATTAAATTTTATTCGTAGGGCAAGAATACTACGACTTTCAAGTCGTAGATGAATTGCACTGTACGATGCAATAACTTACAATCTTTTTTTCTAAATATTCGTCAATGGTAGA
>CAZBLA010000016.1:0-12807 GCA_964492665.1 Microcaldota archaeon | reverse complement strand
TCCATTGCCTTTTCTTTGGCCAACCGCCTTTATAATAAAACTGAACAACTTTCACTCTCCCGAAACCAGCCTGATCGTATTAGTTGATGCCTTTCTGCCTGGACTGGTTTTCTTGTAAAGTACTCATCATTCTTCAGACCACGGATTATTTCAGCTCATAATCACAAGTAGTTTTTATAAATTTCATATGAATTCTTTGTTATTGTCCATATCTTTTTATTTGGTATTTTATTAATTGACCCGTGATCTATATGTTTAACTACTAATGACGGCTCATATAAAATCTTTTCTCCTATTGAGCAAATTTGATTACTTAATATCGCTTCTTCTCCCATTAGAAACAATGGAGAATTTAACTTTTTAAATAATGAAAAAAATCTTGGACTTAATAAATAACAAGCTCCATATCCCATTTTTATCTCAATACGGGTTAGGTATTTATTCCTATCTTTTCTATATGTATATTTAGAAGTAATTCTGCTTAAAATTCCAATAACTTTCGCTAAACAATAATTTGAATAATATATTTTATAAATAACCTTTCTTAAACTTGAAACAGACTTTATTACGTGAGGATTTTGATGTTCCCCATCTGGTCTGACAATATTCGGAGAGATAACAGGATATTGAGCTATTTCCTTATGTATTTCCTTTAATCTGTCGAAAAAATTGTTGTCAAATTCTAAATCATTATTGCCAATTAACACCCAACTCGCTTCTGATCTCTTTATAAAGTTTAGACCTATATTTATCGCATTAAAATATCCAATATTGCTTTTTTCAAATATCAACCTAATTCTATTCTTTTGTGTACAAAAACCTTTTAGAATCTCCTTTTGCAAAGGTTCGGAATCATTATCAACAACTATTACCTCATAATTATCTAAATTATTAATGTTCTCAATTGATTTTATCAGCCGTATTGTCATTTCAGAGCCATTATAATTAACAATTACAAAGAATAATTTCATAATAGACTATTTTTATGTTAGAAAATCAATAAGGTTAATTCTTTAGTTTTATCAACAAACTAAAATTTATAGATGTTTTTGTATTTTTCAATATTTGATTCTCTAGAAAGATATTTTTTTGCCTTATTTGAGATTTCGTTTCGTTTATTTTTAGTTATCTTAATAAGTCTCTTTGCAGAAAAATCACTTGTATGTTGAATAAGATTCCCAATCATAGAAGCATAATTAAAAGCTTGTGTTACACTGTCATTCATGATAACAGGCAGGCCAGCTAAACAATATTCACTAAACTTTGTTGGTGATGCAACATCATTTATCCTATTCTTATCTCTTAACAGAATGCCAAAATCTGCAGCATTATAAAACATGTTCATTCTTTCAAAACTTGAAGAAATAACTGTAATATTGTTTTCGGGTAGAGCAGATAAAATTCTCCTTGCTTTTTCTTTTTCAGGTGTAACTATCAAAAAATGTAACTTTGAATCATCTGCTAGTAGCTTTTTGAAGACTACAGCATATTGCAAAAAGTTTTGATAACCAACCATACCTCCAGAATAAATAAGAACAATTTGGTTTGGATTGAAATTTAATTTTTTCCTTGTTTCTTGGCGAAGACTTTCAGAGTAAAAAAAATTAGCTGAGGATGCAGATGTTGGAATGACTTGCGTCTTGGTTTGGGCAATTCCCAATCCCATTCTTTCTCTTAATTTTTTAGTCACAAAGATTGCTTTTCTACATCCCTTAGCAGCTAAAATAACTCGAAATTTTATATGTCTAACCGTTATAAATTTGAATAACTTTTTTAATAAATTGTTGGCTACGAACGCTTCATTAAATTCTGCTTCATAGTCACCACGACAATCCCAAATAAAAGGAATATTTAAGACAGCTGAAACAATATTACATACTGCAGCTGAATAGTCCGCCCTTGCATGAATAAAATCAGGTTTATATTTCAATCTTGAAATCGAAATTAGTAATAAAACTGAATTAATAATCTCAGAAAATGGAATATATATAAATACTCCCCTTTTTAAATAAACATTAGTATTTGATATTTTCTTTACTTCTTCTAATCTTTTAAAAGATTCTTTATACTTCCCGGGCCAAGTTTCAAAAGTAATTATGTCAAAACAAACATCATTATCTTGCATTTCTCTCACATGTAAAGCGACTTGAGAATCAAATATTGTACTGCTAATGCCTTCAAATGTTAAAAAAACCGCCCTTTTTTTTGTTGAATCCTTTTTCATCGCACTAAATTCTTCTATCGTTATTTATAACATTAAAATTTCGTATATAACTCAACCCCACGCTAATTAATATTAACAAAGGCAAAATAACTGTTGAATTCACCATTAAAGAATTAACAAGCGAAATGATTAAAAAAAATCCCCCACCAATTTGCAATGATCGTATGTAAATATATAATTGTGGGTCTATACGGAAATTCAAATTTCTTAACGAAATGGACAAAAATCTTGAATATTTTATAATTATCGTTAAAATAATTAATAACCCTATAATACCCATTCTTATCATAATGGTTATCCATGAACTATCAATAAACGAAATTGGAACGTCCCAACCTTTAATCTCAAATAAATACCCATATCCATGCCCAAATACTGCAGAACTTAATGCTTCTCTGAAACCAGTGAGAAACATTATTTTTCTGGGCATTATTTGGGCCGCCTCAAATGCATTTGTATTGTAATTTGTAAAACGACCTAAATAAGTTGAAAGAAAGGCGTCAAAATTATACTTAAATACATATGTTAACACAATTTTGACAGATACCAATAAAATTGTAGCAATAATAGTAAGAAATATCATCTTCTTACTATTTTTAAAGAAATTAGAAAAAATATTAACCTTTTCGTTTGATGCAAAAACGGAAAACATACTACTTAAGACTACTAATACAGATAAAGTTCTTGACATTGAAATTATCACCTTAGCAATAAATAAAACGGCTACCAAAAGAACAATAATTTTTGTATGTCGCTTTCTAGTGAAACGAAATATAAAAATTAAAAGAGGAAAAGCAAAAACGAAATAAAAATCATTTTGAAATGCAATCCTACCTAGAAAATGCGTCATCATACTTTGCATCACAAGTGCTAATTGATTACTACTATGGAAAAAGATAAAAAATATCGTTATGAAACTATAAATAATTAAACCTACAATAAATGCCCTTGTAGCCTTAATAATATCCTGTCTTGATACTGTAGTATCAATTACAATTAGAATAATAGCATAATAAAAGATGGGTCTCGAATCATAAAAAATTAGAGAAATGTTTGAATAAATTAGCAATCCCCTTATTACCTCAAGTATATTCCATATTAACAACAAAAAAATTAATTTTTGAATAGAATTAATAGTCTTACTTTTCTTCTCCCTCTTAGATTTATTTATAGAATGTATCAACCAGCTTATGATGGCAATTCCTACTAAAAAGTCAGTATAAAGCACATGAAAACCGGCTATTGAAAGACTAAAAACATGGGTTGTTAAATATGATGTCGGTAATCCAACTGAAACTATAATAATTATTCTGAACAACAACCGAATATTTACTAATGCTGTTATTAAAATTATTAGCCCAAAGAGGTAAACCATTATTAAATACTTTCTTAATTAAAATACATTTTCAATTGGCCTTTACAGCACTTAGTATCCACATTAAAGAATTTTTAATTGGCCCAGATTTAATCTCATCAATCACTGATTTAACCTGTACAATTTCTTCTGTTGTAAAAGTATTATACCTCATATTTAAAAGAAGATATACTCCTCCCCCCAATAGGGCAGACAATATATTTGAAGTAATATTTAACCACAATAAATTAATTAGCATCATTAATATTATCATTATCAAGCCATGAACCAATGGCAAAAAATATATCTTAAAACTAAAATTCTTTTTCATAAGTTGATTAAATGAGTATTTATATAGTAATATCTGAGAGATTAAATAACAAATAAAACTTGAAATTGCAGCACCTATTATGCCAAATATTGGTATTAATACAAAGCTAAATGCTAAATTCAATATTGCACCTATTAGTAAATATAATGATATCCTCGCTGGTTTATCATATGCCCCTAATAAACTCCCGATAAAATTTCCTGATAACAAAAAATTTGCCACTAATAAAATTATGAAACTTACCTGTGCCTCATGTGATCTTATACCATATAAACTCAAAATATCTTTGGAAAAAATAATAATATACACCAGAATTGGGACCATTATTGTTAAACTTAATTTTAAAGAAACAACAAAATAATTATATATACTTTCATATTTCTTTTTAAAATAAAGTTGTGTTAAAGTTGGGAGGAGCACCTTCCCAACCAAAGCCGGAAGAGTTGTCAGCAATATAAAAATTGAAAAAACTATTTTATACTCACCAAGGTCACTGAAATTTAAATACTTTCCAATTATAAGATAGGCTATATTGGCAATAATAAGTTCTGAAAATGTAACAGGTAAAAATTTAAGCGAATAGTTAATTACATTTTTTAAATGCAATAATGTTTCTTTAATGTCAAAATTATGGAAACGTACCCCTAATAACTTATATGCATAAATAAAAAATATTACAAATAAAATGATATTAGGGATAAAATAAATTATCGTTATTGCAGTTACTATTTGGTAACCAACTAAAAAACTAAAAACAAGTATTAGTATTTTTATAATACCTGATGTTAAATTTCCTATAACCACTGGATGTATTACCCGATAGCATTCAAATGAAGTTTTTAGTAGCATTAATGGTATAAATACAAAGATGTACACCAACTCTATATACAAAAGTGGATAAAATAACTGTGAAGAATGGTACTTTGTAGTCAGAAGATGTTTAGCGAGTATACCAAAAGGAAAAGCAAAAAAGATTGTACTTAAAAGAATAACTATATAAACAGCAAGAAGAAACCCTCCCATATTTTTCTTGTTTGCCACATACCATGTTGCCTCTCTCGAGATTCCACTTAATAAACCAAATGTTACTATTGCAAAAAAAACTGACGTAAAAGAAATAAGCAATGTATATTGTCCAACTATTTTTAATCCAAAGTATCTGGCAAATAGTAAATTTGCTAAGAATCCTATTAAACTTAAAACACCGGTATTTATTCCATAGTAAAAGATAGCTTTTGAATATCTTAATTTCTCTGCACTTCTTATCATAAATTTAATGGGTCAAAATCATTAATAATCTTTATAATGATTTCTATATTAGCATAATTGGCAAGCATCGATTCAATCACACATTTCTAACATCCTTGAATAAACTAGTTCTGGATTATTAAATCTGTTTATATTTTGAAACCCCTTTGTGATTAGACTTTCTCTTACACTTGTATCTAAGGTTACTTGTAAACACGCATTTGCTATTTTAATAGAATCTCTAGGGTCAACTAATAATGCTGTATCCATTAATATTTCTGGAATGCATGAAATATTTGATGACACAACTGGAATTCCACACATTTGAGCTTCTATATTTGGAAGGCCAAACCCTTCCTCAAGAGTTGGGTTTATTAATAATGTAGATAGACGAATCAGCCCTATTAATTCTTCCTTTTGTACATTATTAATTAATAAGACATCATTTCGTCTTGCAATTTCATCATAAACAATCCTTGTTATTGGGATGTCATATCTTGGAAAAGAAATTACGATAAGTCTTGAATCAGGGATTTCCTTTTTTATTAAATCGAATGATTCGACAACTGTTTTTAAATTCTTTCTGTAATGAGGGGATCCAATAAAAATATAATTGGCTTTATAATGATAAAAATTATATTTCTCCCTAATCTCATCAAGAATAGCCTTATTTGAAGATATTTTACTATACTCTAAACTGTTTAATTGATATGGAATTACTTGAATCTTTTCATCTTCACACTTAAAAATATCAAGAAGTTTCAATTTTGAATATTCTGAAGGAGTAATTAAATACTTTGCATCTTGAGCCCATTTAAATAGTTTTTTATTCATTTCATTTAAATCGTCTCTTTTTTCTCCATAAATATAATACTCTTCAAATGTCAAAGCATCATGAACCCACAGTAAATTCTTTTTACCTAAACCAGCATAATACATTGGCATCGCAGTAATAGAATAATCAAATATTTTAGGCATAAGTTGTGATATTCTATTAGACTTTTTAAACTTTGCTAAAACCTTACCATAAATACTATTATTATAAAATAATTTAACTCCTTTATTAATAAAGTAATCATTCATGCTAACAAAAACATTTGAATAGCTTTTAATTGTCTCGAAAACAATACTTTTCATATTATTTGATAATAACGATAATTAAATATTTTTATTAATTTTTTGTTTATAGTAATCAATTGTCTTAATAATACCCGCTTCTAAACTTGTAAAATTAAATTCGCCAACTGCACTTAGTAATTTTGTTATGTCTGGATTTCTCCTTAGATGATCTCCTTTACGCTCAGATAAAAAATTAAATTCTGGTACTAAATTTAATTTTTCCATTAACAAAGTGGCAAGATTTAAGATACTTATTTCGTTAGGATTACCTAAGTTTATAACATCATTTATTATTCCTGATTTTATCAATTTGACTGTTAATTCGACATGATCGTCAATAAAACAAAAACTTCTTGTATGTAATCCGTAACCTAAAATATTTAAAGGGTATTCTTTTCTTAAAAGCCGCTCAATAAACTCAGGAATTACTTGTCCATATTTTGTTCCAACCATTCTGGGACCATAAACATTAAATATTCTTGCAATGATATATGGTATACCCATTTCTTTAGAATATAATCTCACATAAAATTCACTCATTATTTTTGCAGCTGCATAACTATCTCTATCCTCTTCAATTCTTACGTAGGTTAAATCCTTCTCTTTTGTCGGAACATTAAAAGGCTCACCATATACTTCAGATGTAGAAGCAAAAAAGATTAAAGGATGGAAATTATTAAGCTTTTTAGCAGCAATTTTTACGCTTCTCATAAGATCTAAAGTCCCCAAAGAATTAACAGTAGCAACTTTAGCAGGTTCATCATAAAAATATTGGGTTCCATTTATTGCAGCATAATGCATAATTAATTCTGGCTTAAACTCTATAATTAATTCCGAAATCCTTTCTCTTGCATTATCTTCCGTAATGTCTATATTGTAAAACTTATTCTTTTTATTTAATAAAACCTTTTCTAAATTGCTTAGTCTTCCTCGAAAAAGATTATCAATAATGATTATAGAATAACCTTCAGCTGATAGTTTTTCAGCAACAAAGGACCCAATAAACCCCGCTCCACCAGTAATAATGACAGTCCCTTTTCGAATTTCTTTAGAGCTCATAATTACCGATTGTATATATGGGTTTATCATTTGCAGACAAACCAGATTCATTCAAATTATTCCAAACATCTAATATTTTTGCCCCCCCATTCATATAATTAAACAAAAGAGTATCCTCTATTTCTTGATACGCAACATGATTTGTAAGAATTAAAAGACAATTAATATTCCTTACCGATTCATATATATTCGAAAAGCATTCACCTAAATTTAATTCTTCTAAATGTGTCAATGGAACAGTAAAGTCATGCAGCCTAAGTTTATAACCCATTTCCTTGAGTTTTTTTGCAATACTTAAGGATGATGACCCTCTCATATCTGAAGTAGCAGGTCTACCTTTAAATGCCATTCCACTTATTGCAATTACTTCATCGGTATTATAATTTTTTTTAACAAAATCGCATACATTCTTCTCAAGTGATTCATTAAAAAGCCTAGCCTTAATAATAAACTCCTTTCCACTACTATCATTAAGATTATTAATTAAAATGTAGGGGTCCTTCTCAAGACAGGGTCCCCCAACAAATCCTGGTAATGCAATTGAACTTCTGGCATAACCGTTATTTGCATCATTAATTAACTGAACGCCATCTATGCCAAATTCTTGCGCAATTTCATTAAAAATATTTCCAATTGCAAAATTAATATCTCTATATGTATTATTAAATAATTTAATCAATTCAGCTGCCTCCAGTGATTCTACCCCTATAATAGTATGTGTCAATATTCTGAAAAGTTTTTCGGCTCTTTCTTTAGCAAGTGAATTATTTCCTGATATTATTTGTGGTAAATCTTGTAATTCTCTTATCGCTTTTCCTTCAATTGTCCTTTCGGGACAAAACGAAATAAGGACATCGGTGGGTTCAACTTCAGCAATCTCAGCTAACATAGGTATAATTACATTTCTCGTTGTGCCCACAGATACCGTAGAACGTAAGATAATTAACTGGCTCCCATCATATAAGCCTTTCAAATTACTAATTGCATTCTTAATATGATTAAAATTAGGCTGACCTGTTCCTTTTTCTAAAGGTGTTCCTACTGTGATGACAAATTCATCAATCTTATCAAAATCTAGCTCTTTAAAGGACTGATCCACAAACAATGTTTTGTTTAATGTTTTATTAATGTTTTGTTCTATTCCTTTTTCATAAAAATGAGACTTTCCTTTTTTTAGAGATTTAATAATTCGTTCGTCAATATCTATGCCGTAAACATGTATTCCTTTGCGTGCTAATACAACGCTCAACGTTAGTCCAACATATCCAAGACCAATTACTCCTACATTTTTTTTCATATTATTATGTTTAATATTAAAAATTTATTTGATAACTAATTTGACTTAATTCTTACTTTAATATTTGAACTTGAAATACCATGATCCCTGTTTATAAAATAAATTTCTTTACAAAAGTTTTGGGAGGTTATAGGCTTATTTTTATAATCTTCTCCTAAAAATCGAATATCAAAATTTCTTTCTTTTAATAGTTGAGTCAATTCTTCTTCTGAATTATAAATAACAATTTCATCAATATATTTTATTGATTCTAGAATTATTTTACGTTCTTCAATAGAATAAACAGGAGGGGTTTTATCTTTGGGTAAATTCTTAGCTGAATTTAATCCAAGTACTAAATAATCACAATTTTCTTTACATTCTTTGAGCATTAAAGCGTGCCCGGCATGGTAAATGTCAAAAACTCCACAAGCGAATCCGGTTTTCATAATACTATTTTAAATACTTAAACCATTCTTTTGTAGCATCTTCAATACTATTTGGCTCCCATACTGGGGCATTTTTCCAATAATCAATATTTTCCAACATAATTTTAACCCCATCTTCCAATGAAATTTTAGGTTTCCAATTCAAAAGTTTTTGAATTTTATTTATATCCGCAAAAGTACAATCTGGTTCACCTGGTCTTTTAGGGATATATACTTTATCTCCACCCAGCAATTCAACTAGTTTATTCACACTATATGTATTACCACTACCAACATTCATTACTTCACCTATTACTGAGTTTGATTCAGCTGCTTTTATGCAAGCATTTGCAACATCTGTGACAAATGTAAAATCACGTGTTTGCATCCCATTGCCGACAATAGTATAAGGTTTATTGTTTATTTTTTGTGCAAGAAAAACACCAAACACTGCACCATATGTACCCGAAGTACGCGAACGTGTCCCATATACATTAAAAAAACGCATACTTGTTACAGGCAAATTATATATTTTATGCCAATTTAACACGTACTGTTCTCCTAAATATTTAGTTGTTGCATAAGGATACTGTGGACGAATTTCGGCCTTTTCATTTGTTGGAAAACTGTCAGGTATTCCATAACAAGAGGAAGATGCTGCATAAATAAATCGTTTAATATTATTTTTTCTTGCTGCTTCCAATACTGATATTGTGCCATTTACATTTGAATTATGATACTTTAAAGGTTCTTCAATTGAAGGAACAATATCTGCCAAAGCTGCAATATGGAATACCCAATCTATATTATTAAAATATGGCAATATTTTTGTATGGTCAGAAATATCCGCTTCTACAAATGTTAATCGTTTATTTGAGATTAAATGTTTAATATTTAATAATCTACCGGTACTAAGATTATCAATAACTGTTACTTCATGTCCTTCTCTTAATAATTGCTCTACGATATGGCTACCAATAAAACCACAGCCTCCTGTAACTATAACTCTCATTTTTTATCATTTTTTATTAACAACTACAATTTCATCTAAAATACTATGTAAAATAATTTCATGGAAACACTCAACAACTCCATAATTTTCAATTGGCAAATAAAAATTTATTTTACCCATATTACGAAGAGGATTATTATTAAGAAATCCAGATAGGGTTATACACCGCTGATTAATATTGTTAACGAAATTAACCGAATTCAAAATATTTTTCGAGTTACCAGAGCTACTAATTGCTATTAAAATGTCGTCCTGCTTAAAGTGCATTTTCAACCACTCCGTAATCGCATTTTCGTAGCCATAATCATTTGAATAGCAAGTAATCAAGGCGGGGTCTGAAAAACAAAATGTTGGGTATTGGCCAACTTTTTGGTAGTCTTCAGCCATGTGAGAGCTTATGGAATTAGACCCCCCATTTCCAATAAAAAATATTCGCTTTGAACTTTTTATTAAATCTATTGAATGCTTGTACGAGTTGTCAAACTCTGATGAATTAAAATAATCTTCAAAAAAAAATTTATACGTATTTATTTGCATGATTTATAAGTTTTTGTTTTGTTATTGATTCTGCATTACAAATCCATGTTGTTGAAAGGCTTGCTGCAAGTGAAGGTATTATTAATATATCCTTCTTATTCATAATATTAGATGCGATGCACGAAAATGCAAAGAAAGTGTCTCCTGCACCGATAGTGTCTATTATTTGACTTTTAAAAATATGTTGTCTAACAATCATATTTCCATTGGTATATATGGCACCCTGTTTCCCTATTGTAATAAACAAATTCTCACAATTTAATTCATAATTATAAAGGCTGAGAACATTATTTTTAATATTAAAATCTAACTTTTTGTTGATTTGTAATGAAGCCTCCCTTTCATCAATACATACTCCTTTTTTTCTATAGTTCTTCCATTTTGAAACTCGATTAAACCCAAAATTATTAGAGTTAGTTTGGCACATTAGGTAGAAACCATCATTAATGTTTAATTTGTCGCAAAGACCATGACCAAAGTCTGCAACTATTACAACATCGTAATTATTTGTATTTATTGTGATCTCTTTAAAATTGCTGATGTCAAACTTGTTGATTTCTATATATTTTTTTTTATTGAACTTTTCTACATATCTAGTTTTAATAATTTCATTATTTGTGTTTGTAAATAAATCAACATTTTTAACAAAATCTTTTAAGTGATTTGCTATTATTGCCGCGCCCCCCAATTGGATCTCTTTCTTCCCATTAAGTTTTAATACCGCACAAAAAGATTTCATTGACATCCCTTCATAATCTACATCAATAAATTCATCAATAATAGTTTCGCCTATTACTGCTACATTTAGGTCTTTGGCTTTAAATGAAAATTCTTCTATTAATTTTTGAATATCCAATGTCTATAATTTTTTAATTATTGCTTTAACATCCTCAATTGAATGTGCAAACTCAAGGGGATATTTTTCATTTAGCTTTTTCCGATAACGTCTGTCCTTATTAATGTTCGAATAATCAATTTTCCCCTTTAAAAGCAAAAGGACTCTCGTATTTGTATATACTCCTAAGTAATGGGTTCCTGATAATTGATTAATAATTAAGTCTGCTGAACTACAGTTTTCCAAAATTATAGAATTGTCCGTAGTTAAAAATACATCAACGTTTTTACTGCTTTTTATCTCATGGCTGAATGCTGGATGGCCTAATACAACGACTCTGTAAACCATATCTTTTATTGCATCAATTAATTTTTGAAAGTCCCAATCTTCACCTCTTACTGGCGATGGATTTCCTTTTTTTCTTGCAAAAACTACAATAGTCTTTTGTGAGTTTTGCGTCTTTGTTTTTTCTTTTTTATATACCTTAACAAATCCATTTAAATATTCCCATTTACAAAAAACATCCCAATAAAAAGCGCGAGTTCTAATATCCCAGAAGGGTACTCTCGAATTTGTTGCTTTATTAATGTATTTACAAATCTCTTCCCTAACATCATCAGGATATAATTGATCATTGCACATGGGTGAGACCTCACCATAAAAATCCCTTAACCCAAAATAACTTGCAACAATTGGTCGTTCTTTATCATCACTAAAAAATGCCTTGTGAATCTCAGTCCCGCAATAATGTACTTTTACCCCTTTTGAGTGTAAATATGAAATAAATGGTACAATATGACTTAGTAAATGCCCAAATTCACCAACAAAAGGTCCAAAATAACACTCTTTGTGATACAAAGACATTAGAAATAACCAATAAGCTCTAATATAATTTTTAGTCCTACTTTTTTCATACCTTAATCTTGCTTTTACTTTTTTGAAAAAACGGATCATCCTAATTTGATTTAAAAATAAATTTATATTTAATTAGGGCCTGCTGATTTTCTTTCAGGTAACAGTAGTAAAATTCTCTGCCGAAAGAAAAAATATTCGATTTTCAATAGAAATTTAACTTTTCCTACCCACTTTGAAAACGACACAAAAATTTTCGGGTATCTCGCCGCTACCACCATGAGTTTCGTCAGGTTCATCACAAAAATTATGGCATTTACCCCTGATTCGGACGTGTCTCTCAATCTGGCTTTCACATTGTTAAGCCCATATCCTCTTTTTCCTTGCATTTTATTTTTAATATTTGGGAGAATACGGGGAGTTTGCTTCGTCGCTGCTCTCCTCGCAAAGTCGTGCTTTCATACAGAATTCTATCGAGGCAGGGTTCCCATCACTAATCTGCTATCAATGCCACGAATTTGCGAGCGACGCG
>CAZBLA010000015.1:0-13066 GCA_964492665.1 Microcaldota archaeon | reverse complement strand
TTTTTTGATTGTTTTTTAGGCTGTTTAATTCTCTTACTACATGTAGTGTATTATTTAATTTATAAAAAAAAAATAAAATTGACAAATAGTTTTCTTATGTTATAATATTTATATGTGAGTATAATATAATAATAAAATTGAAATGGAGGGTTAAAAAATGTCATGTAAAATGTCTGAAAGACTTGAAAATGGGGTTTGGTGTATTTGTGGTAATACACGGTTAACTGCTCGGATGCTATTTGATGGAAATTTAATAGACGGATATGAAATTATCTCTGAAAGAATTGACATTGATGTACCGGAGGAGCATTTTTTTCATGCTAATATTACTGAAGTTTTAAAGATAATGAAAAATAGGAAAAAATTGACATTATGGAGCAATATAGCAAGGAGTGTTTAAATTAATTTGAAGGGAGGGTTGAAAAAAAATGAAAAATCGATTAATAAAATTGTTAGAGGATCTATTAGCGGAGGCAAATAGAATAGACCCTATCAAAGTGGAAAAAGAAGATTACCTGGAAGTAGTAGAACATTTGAAATTAGTATCAATGTCATTGATCGTTAATTTTAGAAAAAAATAAAGGAGCAACATATGATAAAAAAAATTGATAATGATAATAGAGTTGTTATTCGATTAACCGACGAAGAGAATGAAAAATTGAATTTAAAGATAAAAAAATTAATATCTGATTTGCACTCTAAAGGAATCACAATAAATTTTATCTCAAGATCTCAAATGTGTAAGAGTTTGATTTTAAAAAATTTAGATACAGTAGATAAATAAATTAATTAAAGTTTATAATGTATATTTATTATAATATTAATGTAAATTTAAAAAGGAGGTTTTATGGATAGTAAAACAGAAAAAGGAATGAAAGATTTTTTTTGGGAAATGGAGATGGTTACAACAAAGAAAAAGGTTGTGAGAGACGACCATGATTATTTATTACATTTAGGAGCTCTTTCATCCGGTATTTACAGTGCTTCTTTGCTATATTTAAATCGTTCTACAAGTGAAGATTTAAAAAGAAGCTATTATGAAATGATAGGTAAATCTTTTTTAGAAGAGGTGGAAAAACTTAATATTGATTTCAGAAAGGAATAATAACCAAATATTTAAAAGGAGATATATTATGACAGAATATGAAAAAAATATACTTTTATCGGTTTCAAGTATATATTTAGCAGCAAGAAAAATCGAAGTTTCATATGGTTCGATAGATTATAGTTTGGTAGGAGAGACTATAATAAATATCATGCAAGAAATTAGGATTAAGTTTGGTAAAGAGGAGAAAAAATGAATAAAGAATTTTTAGAAGCATTTTTTAATTTAAAAAGGGATATTGAACCATTGAAAAAAAATGCGAAGAACCCATTTTTTAAGAAAAAATATGCTGATTTAAATGCAATACTTACCTTATTAAATCCGGAACTTGAAAAATATAAATTCATATTTTTTCAAACGGTACAAATAAGTGAGCTATATGTTAATAAAGTTTCTATTATTTCAAATTCAAGTAGAGCTGAAAATAAAACTGAAAAAAGTAACCAACCTCTTTATAAATTATTGACTACTTTGATACATATACCAACTGAAGAGAAAATAGAAAATATTTATCCTATTTTAGTATCGTCAATAGACTCTCAGTCTTTTGGATCTGCAATCACGTATGCTCGTCGATATGCTTTACAAAATTTATTTTCTTTAACCGCATCCGATGATGATGGTGAAATGACTACAAATCATAATCCGGTTACTTATCCTAAAAATATAAGTAAAGAAAATCTTATAGGAAAATTATTAAATATTCAAAATATAGATGAATTAGAAAAAATATGGATAGAAAATAAAAAAGGATTTTTGAACTTTTCAAAGAAAGATCAGGATGAAATAACAGAGGTAAAAAATACCTTAAAAAATGATTTACAGAAAATTTAATAATTTAATAAAATTAAAAATGTTATTATAGGTGAACTTAATATGCAAAATAAAAAAATGGATAGGATTCAGTATAGCTTTTATTTTACAAGAATTCAGAGAAGTATGATAGAAGATTGGATAGACTATTTAGAAGTTACTGAGGGTCATCAGTATAAATCCGATCATATATTTAAAACTATATTTTCAGCAATGAAAAATGATGAAGGATTTAATAAATATATTGAAAATTTAAGGAGGGAGTCAAAATGAGTGCAGACTTACTTATTAAACAAGTGGACCAGTATTTCTTTTATTTGTCTAATGTTAGTATGGAATTAATTAAAAATGCTGAAGGTTGGAGAAATAAAGTATACATTGATGATTTAGGAAATCCAACCATCGGATGGGGATTCGATCTTAGATCATTAGATAATAAGTATACCCATATTATAGATGAAGAATTAAAAAAAAGTAATGAAATATCTCTCTCCACCGGCAATTTAATATTGCAACATAAAATAACTGATTTAGTGATGGAAATGAATTTAAAGATTGAAAATTTTAAAGATAGTGATACTCTTACTCAAGCAACATTAGTGGATATGGCTTATAACATGGGAGTGAATAGCTTACAAGAGTTTAAAAACTTCTTACATCTTTTATTCACTAAGCAAATTATAGAAGCTATAAACGATATGGCATCAACTCTTTATTATGCTCAAGTTAAAGATAGAGCAACTCGCAACCTGCTTAATTTTTTTATTGCTGAAAATAAATGTTTTAATTACTCAATCTGTTTACTGAAATAAGAATATTTGTCAAATTATGGAAATTGAACAACAAATAATAAAAGCATTTGAAGAGTTAGGGTTAGCTTATAGATGGCACTATTTGAATATGTCTTTAGTGCCATCTAATAATAAAATCAGACAATTTCAAATGATAGTAAGTTTTTTTTATAATCTTGATCAAGCTCCATTAATAGAAGACATTATAATTTATCATGTGTATAAAAATTTTAAAGTCATGAAATATATAATTAACCTACAAAATTTAAATATACAGAATTTCTACCTTAAAATATATTCCAAAAGCAGTGTGTTAATATCCGATCGTATTGAAAAGTTAGATTTATATTTATTATTAAAAAATATAAAATGGATAATAAAAGAAGAAATTGATGAAAAAAACTTTTCTGATTCTAATTTTTTGATAAATTCTATAACTAAACGCAACGATTACATTACACAAATGAAATTTGTTTTTGGATTAGAGGAGAGTTTATTTGCTTAAAAAATTAAAAAAGCAACATATATGGAATTGCGGAGTAATAGAAGATAATAAAGTTATCCTACCAAACTTTGAAATACTGAAAATTCAACCTTCTAAAATTATATCTTTTCTACTACGAAGAAGCTATAGAGGGATGATTCTTTATACATATGAAAATGAATATTTAGATTATTTTTTTGATAATTTGCGGGGAGTTGAAATAAAAAGAATATATGGTGGAACTGATCTAATGGCTATAAAGATAACTAATAAAAAAGAAAATATTACAATAGTTAATGCTAAATTTTTGCTACCTAAAAAACCGCCAAACTTATATAAATCTCTTTATTATATTTTTCAAGTGATAGGAAATGGTATTAAACCAACCTACACAAGTGCTTCGTATGCACTTCGGTTATGGAGAAGTAAATTCCAAAAAGAAACTTTAAGAGGAATTAATAGTAGGATTGAAAGATTTACTCGAAGAGCATATGCAGGGGGACGTTCTGAAATTTTTAGGAGCTCCTTAGAGAAGGGATATTATTATGACGTAAATAGCATGTATGGAGCTCAGATGTGTAAGAAAATGCCCACCGGATATGTATATTTTAGCGAAAGTCGAAATAAGAACCGTATAGGATTTTATGAATGTGAGGTAGATCAGACAATTCAAGAAATACCGGTACTTTGGAAAAAAATAGGCAACAAAACTAATAAAAAGGAAATGTTATGTTTTCCGGCTGATAAATTTGTAGGAATTTTTTCAGGAGTAGAATTAGATTTAGCAATTCAACAGGGAGCTAAAGTAAAAATTAAAAGAGCTTTGGAATGGCAAAAAGCTGAACCGATATTTAAAGAATTTATAGAATATATGTATGAATTAAGGAAAAGAGATGATTGTGAACCGTGGTTAAATTCTTTTATAAAAAAAGTTATAGTTAGTTTTTATGGCAAATTTGCTGAGCGAAGGGAATATGAAAAAATAGTGCAAGCTAAAAATGTGGAACAATATTATGAACTATCTAATATTAAAAAAGCCAAAATAATTTCTGAAACTGAATGGACAATAGCTATTCCTTTTTGTGAAAAAATTAAACAAAATTCACATATTTTACCCCATATTTCAGCCCATATTTCAGCCTTAGGACGTGTAGAAATATATAATAAAATGTTAGAAAACATACAAATAGGTGGAAAAATTGCATATGTAGAAACGGATGCAATTTTTACAGACACAAAAATAAATACTAATCTATCGGATAAGATGGGAGATTGGAAATTAGTGGGAGAAATATCAGAAGCACAATTTTTACAAGCAAAAACTTATTCTTTTATTAGAAATGAGGAGAGAAAATATATAGCTTCAGGTGTACCAAAAGGTGTAGATCTTTCTTTATATTTTCAGGGTAAAGATTTGAAAGTGTATAAAAAACAGAAATATACCCAACAAAAAAAAGAATATAAGATCAAAATAAAAAATGCTCCATATATAAAAAGGAATATTGAAAAAGAAGGATCTTGCTCGTTGACTATTCCGGAAATTTTAGAAAAAATGAATTCTACATAATAAATTAAAAAAAGATTATTTATAACATTTGCATAATAAATTAAAAATGTTAATATATAAGTATGGATAAAAATCATATAATTTTAAAATGTAGAGCATGCGGAAAAGAAATAAAAATAAGAAAAGAAAAAGGGTTTGAAATGTTTACCATAACAGGATTGATATCTCACTTTATGGGATGCAAAAACAAGAATATAGAAGATAAAAAAATGGAGGAAATAATTAATTTATTTTTTGAAATAAAAACTTAAAAAAAAGGAGAAATATCATGGAAGAGAACGAAATTTTAAAAGATTTAAGCAAGATTACTCAGGATGCACTATCAGATGTTAACAACGTCTTTGCAAATGTAATAAAAGACACTACATATTCTACAAAAATATTGACGGAAATTTTAGTGGATGTTATACCGGAGACGGAAACGATCGTATCCATAATAGATCCTAAAGATTTAATATATATTGAAATTTTAGCTCAAATTTTAGGAGATATTGAAGCCATTAGTGGAAATATGAATAAAACGTCATCCTTATTAGAAAAGGTAGTGTCTAAAGGTGGCGTAAATATATCCGTAGATCAAGTTAAACAAGTTAGCGGTGAAATAGATAAAGCCTACGAAGCTACAAAAGCCTCAATAAAAGATATAGAAAAGAAATTAAGAAAAATATTCTTAAAAAGTGTTGTGACAATTAAAAAATCATAATAACAAGGAGTTAAAAATGGGAAAATTAAAAGGATTAGAAGCTATTAAGAAAAAAGAAAAAGAGATTGAATTAGTAAAAAAGCAACTAATTCTAAAAGAAGAAATCCAAAAAGGTTCAGCCTATATTAAAATAAGAAAAGAAGAGTTAAAAAAACTTAAAAAGGGGGAATAATGAATACTAATGAATTTGAAGAAATAAAAAAAGGATTTATGCAAATAATAGATAGATTAGAAGATGTAGAAGCTAAAATAAAATCGAAAGGAGGAGAAGATATATCTAAAGGAGAAATAGATTTTTCAGCTATTCCGGCTGATCTAAAAGATAAAGAAGAGAAAGTAGTAACGCACACTGACGAAATAAAATCATGGTTTGAAAAGAAAATTCTTTAAAGAGGAAAATATGGAACTTCAAGATTACGTTAAAGATAAAAAAGAGGAAAATATGGAACTTCAAGATTACGTTAAAGATAAAAAAGAGGAAATGGAAGAAAAGCCAAAATTTTCTAAAAAAAGAAAAAAAGTAGAAGCAAAAATAGAAGAAGTGCATATAGAAATGACAGATGACGAATGTGTATCATTTTATAGGGATTTAACTAATATGATTTATATGATTGTAAATCCTAAAATGAGGTCCATAGAACTTGAAGAAATTGATCCTATTAAGACTTCGGTAGGTAATGTAATTAGAAAAAGTCTATCCTTCGCAGGAGATTTTAAAATATATATGGATATGGCAGTTTTAGGAGGTTTTTCTTTAGTATTATACAAAAATAGAAAAAATGAAATACTTGTAGATGAACCTCCTTTATCAAAAGAGAAGGAAAAAAAATGATTAAAGAAATAACAGGAGTATTCGGAATAACCGGCTCCGGAAAAACCAAATGGTTAGAAAAAGCATTTTTATATAGCGATAGATCATTAGTTATTGAAAATGGAAATGAGGAATTTATAGATATTGCTGATTTTAGTTGTTACTCTCAACAAGAACTTGCAAATAATATGATAAATAGAGGAAAATTTAAAATCATCTATATATCAAACGAAAATGATATTGACGGATTAGATGAGATGTTAGAAGTAGCCAAAGCTTACACGCAAAATATTAGAAACAGATTTAAGATATCGCTCCCACTCTCTATTTTTATTGATGAGGCTCAAAATTATAGTAGCCCATGGAAAACATCTCAAATTTTAAGAAAATCCATAATGCAATCAAGACATTTTGATTTTTCAATTTTTTATTCCACTCAAAGACCATCTCAGATATCACGTAGTTTGACATCACAATCTAAACGTTTTATTATTTTTAAAATTGCTGAGCTATCAGATATTAAATTTTTTTATGGTTTTATCGGAAAAGAAACTAAAAGAATTGCTGATTTAAAACTATATCACTTCTTAGATTGTAACTTATCTAAAAATATAGTAATAGAAAAAATGTTAAATATAGATTGACTTATATTTTTTTAATGATATTATAATATAAGATGTGAATAAATGTTCACATACACTCTTAAACATTTATTTAATTATTTTATATTAAGGAGAAAGAAGATGAATTTTAAAGACATTACATCTACCGCAATCGTGGTAATAGTAGTTTTGTATGTTGTAAATCATGTATCATTTTTGAAATCTATAGTAGGATAATAAAAAAGGAGATAAAAATGTCAAATGAACAAAGGAAAGTAGACGCCTCTCTTTTATATAAATCTTTGCGAAAAACTTTTGTCACTACTTTACAACCCCCATCTTTAGTAGCCGGTGGGACAGATAATTATCCTAATTTGCCTAAAGGAATAATACATTTAAGACATTGGTTGAATCTACAGATAACTCTTAATGTGGCTAATTCTACTACAACTGCACTTACAGCCGGTGGGACCGTTAATAGCGAAGGAGCTCTTGCCTATTTACAGCAAATATTTTATTCGGCTAATAATATCAGTAAATTTTTAGTATTAACAGGATCAGAAGCTTTTCAAATCGGAATGTGGCAAATGGGGATTAATTCAAATGTGAATGCGAATAACAATAGTATTTACAAAAACGATTCGATGTTTAATATACCGGCAACTTCAATTCCGGCAAGCTCAAGTACTAATTTTACCGCAAATATAAAAATACCTATTAATTTTTCAGGAACTCATACTACTACTCCTAATTTGATAGGCTTTTCAACTCTTAATCCGGCAATTAGTACCTTCGAAGTAAATGCAACCTTCGGAACAGCTTCACAAATTATAACAGGGACCGCAACCGGAATAACTACTACGGTGACAACTGCTACATTAGGAATTACTGTTGAATATTATCCCCCAAATTATTTTCCTATATCTGAAGCATACGAACCTTTATATTATTCAGGATTAGCTCAAAGCAATCAAAAAGAAGAAACGGGCGTAGTTTCAAATAGTGATATAGGAGGAATACCATACGGAGCATCATATGCCTATAAAAGTCTATTCTTATTTATAAAAGATACTACCACGACTCCATTCAATACTCCATCAGATACGGTTCTATCTCAATTATCTTTAATTTATAATACTTCTAATTATTTATTTAATAATATGGAATACGATATTGTTAAAGCTGAAAATCAATATTTAGGAAATAATTCTTTGGTAGCCGGATTAATAGTGTTAGGAATGTCTTACAGAGGAAACTTAGTAGATATATTTAATACAGCAGGTTTATCAAGCTTCAATTTGAATTATTCTACTACAGGCGCTGCGAACATTGTTCTAATAGGTGAAACTTTAAATAGAAATGTAGTCGCTTAATAGATGAGGAGAAAAAAATGTCATGGATAACGGATACCGGAAATTTAATAGGAGAAGGTATAAACAATTTAGACAATATAGTCACAACAGTTGGAAAAGCCTCTCATGATCTTTTAGGATCTACCGGCTCTTTATCTATAGGAGATTTACATTTATCTACCGGCATAACAAGTGGGGATGTAATTACTCGAAAAGATGTAGTAACAAGAAAAGGAACCACTATAGTTAACTCAAATATAGGAAAAGGTCTCTTTAGTGAGATTGATACTCATCCTATTTTATTAATAGTAGGAATAGTAATAATTATTTTTTTGATAAAAAAGTGATGATTATGAACATTCAGGGAATATTATTTTTAGGAATACTAACGTATTTAGTATTAATAATTATTCCTGCAAATTATTATAAAAAAAAAAATATTCCTACATTAGAAAAATCGAAAAGCAAAAAGTTACATTCTATTCCTTTAATAGTACAGAAAATTAAGAATATAGCTTACGATAATAAAATTAATCCGGCTATATTATACGGAATAGTAGTTGCGGAACAGAATAACAATAATCCTAAAGATTGGAATACAGACGCATATAATGAGAACGATCCTACGGGCGCCTATGGGCTAACTCAAGTGTTAGGGAGTACAGCATGGTCCTTCGGAGTAAATCCGTTATCATTACTTAACGATCCTTCAGCAAGTCTTGAATTAACCTCTCATTATATTTCTAAAAATATTCCGATTTATAAAGGAAATATGAAAATAGTAGCCGGAATATACAATGGTGGACCGGAAATATTCAAGAATATATCAGATGGAGAAGTGGGAACTTCGATTATTAAAAATATCACTAAATATATAGAAAAGGCTACAGAAGGATATAACTATTTTAATGCAGTATATAAGGAGAATTAAAATGGAACATTTTATATCGTCTTTTATAGAGGTGTTTTCTTTGCCATTCTTGTTCTATATTGCTTTTTCTATAGGGAAATTAGTAAACAATATAGAAGAGTTGAATAAGAGAGTAAGTTTTATAGAAATTAATTTACATAAATTAAAGAATAAGGATAAAGAAATATGAGTTTTTGGAGTAATCCTATAGGATCAATTGAAGGAGAAGTAAGTCATATCACTAAAAGCTTTGGTGGAGAAATAAGTCATATCACTAAAAGCGTTGAAGGAGAAACACATCATATTGTCAAAGATGTAGGGGGAGAATTATCTAAAGCACGTTCCGGCTTAGGTCATTTTTATGCTTATGTGGCACGACCGGCTATACCGATTCTTGCTACGATAGGAGCTACAGTGATTCCGGGACTTCAGCCGGCGCTACCTTATTTATTAAGCTATGATGTTGGAGATTATGGTCACACTATAGCAACCGGTGGAATAGGGTCCATAGAAAAAGCAAATAATATAGGAAATATAGAAGCAGGTATAATTACAGCCGGAGCCTATGGAATAGGGTCAGTAATAAATACAGCTTTAGAAAGTGGAGTTTTAAATAATAATATAGGTGGAATAGGAGGAGTTTACCATGATATATTAAAAGTAGGGGGGGACGCTTCGATGGTGTTAGGAGGAGCTGAAGCAGGCTTAGGATTATATAATGACATTAGAAAAGTAGGTCATCAACCAACTGTAAATATATTAGGTCAAGAACAAAATCCTTATCCCATAGATAGATTTGAAAATTATCAAACAAAAAAACAAAACGATTCGATTGCAGGACCTGCAACAGGACCAGGAAAAGGAGGAGGCGTTGGAATAGGAGGGAATCATAGTATAAATAAAATGTGGGAGATACTCGCTATCATTGCAACCGGAGCGATTATCATAGGAGAATAAATATGGCAAGAAGTGAATTTTTACAAGGATCAGAAACGGTAGGAGCAGGTCAAATAATAAATATAATAAAATATAAAGTGAAAGTTCCTTTAATTTATTATATTCAGCAACTAAGTATAGATTTAGCTCCTAATAATTATTTTCCAAACATTAGTTTTTCTTTAATTATTAATGGAATAAGTGATAATAATTTTAGGAATATCAATGCTCAGATCACTCAATCTTATTTTCCTATTTCTTTGCCCACTTCTATCAAAGTAGAAACGGGGAGCTTAGTTGTGTGGCAAGTAGAAGGATTATCTACATTAGGTACGAACACAGCTACAGCGTACGCAAGTATAATGGGAATTTTAAAATGAGGAGACAATAATGTCAGTCGGTTTCTTTCCGATACCTATCATCAATTCCGGAACTGTTCAATTAACTACTTCAACCGGTAACGTATCCTTAAATGACTACATTGCAACAACCACGTTTGCCAACTTCAATAGTAATGGCACTATAAGTGGAGCTTCGATAGCCGGTACATTAACAACGGCTGCTCAACCAAATGTCACAAGTGTAGGCACATTAACAGGTTTAAGTGCATCCGGAGATTTAACAACTACTACTACTATAAGTGGAGCTTCGATAGCCGGTACATTAACAACGGCTGCTCAACCAAATGTCACAAGTGTAGGCACATTAACAGGTTTAAGTGCATCCGGAGATTTAACAACTACTACTAATATAAGTGGAGTCGATATAGCCGGTACATTAACAACGGCTACTCAACCAAATGTCACAAGTGTAGGCACATTAACAGGTTTAAGTGTAAGTGGAGATGCTACTATGAGTGGTTTACCAACTACAGATCCTAAAGTAGTCGGAGAAATTTGGAATAATGCCGGAGTTGCTACCGTAAGTGCAGGTTAATGGATTAAACAGGAGTAAATAATGAGTGAGAAAAAGTTCAAAAGTTTAATGAAAAGTATTGCAAAAGAATATATAAAAAAAGGCGATAGCAAAAAAAAAGCAAACGCTATAGGTAAAGCTACCGCAGGTGAAATAGCATGGAAACATAAATTAAAAAAAAGAAAAAGGAAATGCAAATGAGTTGGAATGTTTTTCAAACAGCTAATAAAGATATAACTAAAATAGAAGATGTACTCAGTAAAGAAATAGATATTATAGAACCTGAGATAGATCCCTTCACATTAGCGGATAAATATATTATTAAACCTATAGAGAGCAATCCTTATATAGTAGGTGGAGAAAATATGTTGTTGTCTGTGCCTCTTGTATCTCCTGTTTTTCAGTCAATAGCCGGTAATACTTCTATCGGATTAAACGGAACTTTAATTAAAAATACTCCATCTACACCTTCGAATACTCCTACTCACTTATTTCAACAGAGTAGTAAAGCACTATCAAGAAATATAAAGAGTGTGACTAATAGTGGTTTTTTTCAAAAGACTGAAATTATCACAATAGCCATTGTTATAATAGTATTAATAGTATTAATTAAAACTTAATTAGGAGTGACTATGTATACTGAAAAAACTTTAAAATTTTATAATGCAATTCCCCATATTTCTACTATAGAAAATTTAAGAAAAACATCATTAACCGGCGGTTGGATTTACCTCGAATCTAATGTAGAAGGGACCGGTTTTTACTTTGGTCAATCAAATAAGATAGGAAAAATAGATGATCCCCCATTAGTAATATTGTCAGACAATAACATAGTATGGATTAAACAATCCTTTTATTTAGGGAGTAAAGATTCAAGTCCAAATAGTATAGAAAGTGAAATAAATACTCTAAATGCGTACACTACTACAAGTGAATTCTATTCAAGGATTACAAATATATGGTCACTCTCCAAAATTACATTAGCTTCGCAACCTCAGGTTTCTACTACTTCTATAGGCAGTTCTTTTGTAGCAACAGGTCAAGGATTATTATATACTCCATTTCTAAGCGGGAGAGTAAAAATAAGTATAGGAGGGACCGGGAGTTCAAGTGTTCAAGGAGATGGAACGAATGTAGGAATAAATGCGCAACTTGCGACAGCTCTTACTGCTAATGGTACTGCTTTAAATGGAAATGGAAATGGTTCTACGACAACGGTCCCGGGAGGGGGATATGGAAATATAGGAATGGTATGGTGGATTTCAGGTTTAACTTTAAATCAACAATATGCGTTTCAAACAGTTTTTTCAAGTTATAGCGGTACAGGAGACGGAGCTACCGCTTCTATGACATTAGCAAGTTTAATTTTAGAAGAAATATAAAGTAAATCACACATTAAATATAATCTAAAATTAGGGGAAAAAAATGATAATTAAAGAAAGAAAGAAAAAAAGAAAGAAAGAAAAAAAAGAAACTATAAAAGGAAAAGCATGTAAAATATGTCACAAAAAGAAATAATGGAAATCATTCAATGTTATAAAGAAGGAATCAAGTATCTCTATTTATCTACAATAGAAAGAGTAAGAAAAATAAAGATGCTTGATCGGTATCATTATGCTCGTACTTTAATAGATGAGAATAAAAATCATTCAATTTTAAATATTGAACATGATATAGAAGTTACAAAAAAAAATATTGATGAGATAGAAAAATGTCAAGAACCATTATGTGTATTTTCTTACTTCGTGTATCCATTTTCTACCGGACGAAGCATCCCATTTATTGTTCATAGGATCAAAAACAAAGATAAATTTGATTTCATCGATGAAAATTATAAGATGAAATATGTAGATTATGCAGGATTTGGATTTATAAAATTTAAAAAAGGTTTACTAAACAACTTACATTTAACTGAAACACAATTAGATTGGAAAACATTTGATAGTATTATATCGAAAAAATTTTATGATAAAAATATAAAATTTCATTTCCATCCAACCATTCTTATACATCATCATAAGCAATAATACACTACATGTAGTAAGAGAATTAAACAGCCTAAAAAACAATCAAAAAA
>CAZBLA010000014.1:0-13184 GCA_964492665.1 Microcaldota archaeon | reverse complement strand
TATTGCGTCGTGATGTGCAATTCATCCACGACTTGAAAGTCGTGGTATTCTTGCCCTACGAATAATTTTTTATGTAACTGTTTTCCTCTAATTCTGTCTATATTTTTATAATCTTTTCCTAATATAACTATTTGTTAAAACAGGATGTGATATTAATGGAAGTTGTACAACCAACAATAAATAAAAAAGAATTTGAGATATGTGATATTATACATGAAACTCCGGATGTTGATATAATCAGACTGAAAGACGAAGACGGCACAAAACTGGATTTTAATCCAGGCATGTTTGTAATGCTGACATATACTGATCCAACAACAAACTTAGACATCACAAGAGCATTCTCCATAGCTTCTGCTCCAAAGTCCGACATATTAGAATTTTATATACATTTGATACATGGGAGATTCACTTCAAAAGTAGAGAATATGCAAATCGGAGATAAACTTAAAGTCAGTGGCCCTCATGGACAGTTTAAGTTTGTTCTTAGTGAGGATAAGAAAGTATTATTCCTTGCTGGCGGTACTGGACTAGCTCCGATGATGTCTATGTTGCGGGAGATAGACAATAGCTCAATCGGAACAGATGTTGTCTTAATTTACAGCGTAAGATTTCCAAACGAGATAATAAGCAAAAAAGAATTAGACAGCTTCCAAGATAAAATAAAAATTAAGATGTCAATAACTGTTACAAGACAAAATGATGAAGAATGGTCTGGAGAAAGAGGCCATATAGATGCAAATATGATAAAAAGGAATTGTAATGATTATTCCGAAAGGACGACATACATTTGTGGTCCATTAAAATTCGTAAAGGCAATGAAAGACGCTATTTCTTCACTTGGGGTTGAATCATCAAAAGTAAAAGCAGATGTTTGGGGCTGAAATTATATTTTACTCAATCTGTTTTCAAGCTCTTCTATGGTCAATTTTGTAGTAAGTAGAGGTATCTTTTCTATCTGTGCTATCTTTATGGCGAGTTTATCAACATTAGTTACTCCTTGTATGAGAACTATTTTCGGCTTTATGGGAGCAACTCTTATCACCACCATAGGAGATCTGCCAGTGGACACATTCTCAAATATGAATACCCTTTCTGATGTTGATCCAAACAGTTTCGGATACTCTGAGGGAAGCATATCCAAGATAACTCTAAGGCTGTCAACCTTTGTGTATCCGAACAGTCTTACATCATCAAGATAGGTATGACCTGCAACAGCTTTGCCTTCAACTATTCTAAGAAGATCAACACCAGATAATGGTGCGACAAAATCATATACAGTATATATTGGTTTATCATTGTTTGATCCAGAAGAGAACTTATTGAGATTCTGCATCACTATCCCTCCTCTTTCTTCATCTATCTTCAGAAGAGCATTCACAAACCTACGTATTACTGCCACACCTGGACTTAATCTTCTACTACTCTCATAATCGCTTATGGTGGATGTGGATATTTTTATGACCTTTGAAAGGTCTACCTGTGATATACCAAAAAGCTCTCTCCACTTTTTCATGACGCTGCCTGGACTCTCAGATAATGCTATTTCTCCAGCAATCCTCTCGGCAATATCATTTACGGACATAATATCTCCTATCTCTTATGATCATCCTTTTTTTGTACTTTTAGCTTTTTTTGAAGATTTGTTTTTTTTCTGTTTAGGTTTTTTATCCTTTTTGATGGATGTATCAATATTTTTATATAAATCATTTATATACTCTTCGTTCTTATCTTCTTTTGTTGCATCCTCCTTTTTTTTGTCCCTTCTTTTTGTTATAAATCCATACAGGATGACGATTATACCTGCAATGAATAAGATTCCAGAAATTAATGCCTTTATTCTAATCATTCTTAGATTATTCTTGAATCGGTTATACTTTTGATTGATTGCTGTATTACCTGAATTTAGATTAGGTAGATAGAATAGAGTGTATCTGACAGTTGTGAACTCCGATCTGCTTCCATTGGTATTATCTGCGACCAAATAATACGTCATATTTGTTGAGTTGTTACTGTTAATCTTGTTACTACCTTTTATGCTGTACAAAACCTTATCTGATGATACTACAGGAAAACTTGCTATTGATGTATTGTTGTATATTACAATCACTCCTTTTCCTTCCAAATGTTCTGCTCTAATTATTCCGCTTTTATATTCTTTTATATACTTGGAGTTATTCCACACTTTGTATGCTTTAGAATTCATAAGATAAAAATTTATGCTATTAGATGTTATGGCATAGAATCCAGAACGTATATCTGATTGAGTTAATCCAATCGTGTAAAAACTATTTTTTGCTATTGTCGCATTCTTTATTGTCATAAGTCCAATATAATTCTTTGATATGTTACTTACTCCACTGGAAATGCTAAACGCAATAAATATAGATACAAGAATTAGGCCTACACCCAGATATATGGTTCTTTTCATATACACCACCACAACAGACTAATTATATGTGCAAATGTCGCAACAAATTTCATAAATCTATTACAATAGGAATGATTAATAAGTAATAGTATAAAATTATAGATATTTGGACATAAAATTAGTAGTGATTACATTGCCGGATCCAGAATTGAATAGGCGTACAAATGCAGATGCAGAAGCTATTCCGAATGAAAAAGTAAACGAAAATAAAACAATAGTGTTAAACAAGAAGGATTATAGGCTTTTAGGAGTATTTTTGGTGATGTTTTTAATAATAGTCGCTATCATTTTTATGTTTTTACCTTACATGCAGAACAATACCCCATTACAGAATTGTGAGGGTATTGTATATCAGGCACAACGAAACTCCTGTATACAAAATTTAGCCATAACCAATGATAATGTAACCGTATGTAAAAATTTGCCGCAGACGAATGAATATGCCTGCATAACAGATACAGCATTAAAATATGGAAATGTAAGCGCATGCACGGTAATAAATCAGAGTAAGATATCATCTGAATGTATCACGAATGTCGCAATAGAAAACAAAGAAATAGATTATTGTAACAAACTGATCAATACCACATCAGAATCTAATTGTATATACAATGTATCCAAATCAGGCTATTTAGGTAGTATTTCATACTGTAATGTAATAAACAACAAAACGGAAAAGTATAATTGCAGGTATATATATTATTTTGATACCGCATTATCCCAGAAAAATGTATCATATTGTAGCCAGCTTCCTGATGTAATCACAAATTCGATAGTAAACAAATATACTTTAATAAACAGTTACCCTCATTTCTCAAACGCTTCGTTCATATTCACAATATACGCTGCTAATCTTACTGATCAACAAACTTGTCATACCATAGTGTCTAAATTACTAAAATCACCAATTGCATGCCAATCCCTAAATAATACATCAAAGACTATCTGTTCAAATCAGAGCATACCGACCAGATTAAATGGTAATATGAGTATAAATTATACGAACTTTATTAATTTGTGTTCGGGTATAAACAAATCAAAAAATTATTTTCTATGCATGTTTAGTTCATTATTGATAAATTCATCAAAAAGCGATAATTATTCTGTCTGCTTGTCATCATCAAACCAAAATTTTGCGAATCTATGTCTTATAAATTTAGCAGTTAGATATAACGACACTACTGACTGCAATTACATACAAAATAGCACAACCCGATCTCTTTGTATTAATAATGTCACTAAATGAATCAGGACGATAAAATGGATCAGCTAAAAGGTATTGTAATTTCTATCAAGAATTCTTCAGGAGAAGCAGACACCCAATATACAATTATGTATGAATTCGGTTCAAATACAGTTGTCACAACAATAACTAGCGATATCATGTTGAATTTATCTGAAGTTATAGAAGGAGAATTATCAATGCGTGGAGAAGATGGAATAGACAGGTTTAAAGTGACATTAGCAGGAAATGCCGGTATAAGGGAATATCAAAGATTGATGTCTAACCTCATAAAGGAGTATGCACCAAAAAACCACACAATAGATGGATTTCCAGAAAAGTTAATCGATATGTTAACTATTAATTTACCTATGATAAAGGATATGGCGGAGATATTGATTAGGGGAATAGTATCCGGGACTCCGATATCCATACACTTCCATGGAGACGGAGACGGCTGTAGCGGATCTATTGCATTGTATAAAGCAATAGAAATGGTAACGGCTACTCTGAAAATAAACAGTAAAAATATTTATTGGTCAGCTACTAAAGGGATATCTTATACAGAAGAGATTTCGTATTTAGATGAGATGATTTTCTCTAGTTACAAGAGCATGGAAAAGCCAATTGTGTTAATCATAGATTTTGGAACTACAATCGATAGCAATAATAGTATAGAAAAAATCGCTAAAATAGCAACAACACTTTGGATAGATCATCACCTCATAAATGATAATTTTTATGCGGATAAGATAACAAAATACGTAAATCCATGGAAAACGGGAGGCGATTCAAACCTATCAGCTGGATTTATGACCTGTGTATTGGCAGAAATGATATCCAATATAAATTTTTCGATGATGATGGGAGCATCGCTGATAAGTGACCACAGCAGCTTCGCACCTTCTGATGACAAATCGAGAGATATGGCCATATTCCTAGACGCCATCAACATATACCATAGTTTTTTAGGTACATTGAGCCCCCATTATATAGAATCAGTAATAAAAGACAAAGAACAATTTATATACATATTGAATGAATACAAGGATCAGATGGATACTGCAATATCCATCGGGATTAACAGTTGTAAAAGGTATGAAAGCTCAAATGGTTTTTCCGTCTATCTGCTCAATTTCAGCAAAATAGCAAAAATGAACATGCGATATATAAAACAGGGAAAGTACACTTCGGAATTTCAAACCATATTAGAAAAAAAAGAACCTGGGATAGTATCCGTAGTATACTACAAAAAATATATCTCGATGAGGGCCAGTCCAACTATATCCAAGAAGGTAAGATTCTTAGACGTAATAGACATGATGAAAAAGGATACGGATGATATAGATAATGGCGGAGGGCACAACGAAGCGGCAAGCATAAAAATAAAGGGTGAAGATATAGGCAAAACAGCATCCAAATTGATATCTTATCTTGGTGTTTCACGTTTATTGTAACAATTTAAGGATTTCCCAACTTTAGGTTGTGGTTGTATATCCAATCCATCTCCTTCTCTTCTAGACCAAACTTCTCCATAAAAAAAGTATAGGCATCTTTTTTTTCAATGCCTTGAGCTATCGAAAAATTCAGTAGTTTGTATAAGATTGGTAGTTCTGACCTTACTATTGTCGAGGCGCTGGAATGTACTCTTCTTTTCATCTTCCTTGATATTGTATACATAATTAGTCTATCTGTTTTCGATGCACTCAGATCTTTTATCTTTTTTGGAAATACATACCTCCTACTGATATTATAACTTCCAACCTTTGATAATGCTATACCTCCTGACATAAATACATTCCTGTACCTCCAATAGATGTAATAACTGGATTTGGATGCCCTATATGAAAAGGTAGACGCCAATGATAAATATTTGAACGCAGTATATATGGACTCTAAATCTAAGTAGATATTTGGTATATTCTCATCAATCCAGTTGATTAGCATGTCCGAATCAACATCTGAATACATCGCTGCCCTCATCGGTGCAGCAAGTGTTCTAGCCATAAATATTTTATCAAGACTAATAAATATATTACTCTTTTTGTCACGAAGTCCCAAAACTTCTATTTCTTCATCCTTTGTTCCCCAAAGGACATAGAGATCATTTATCGCACTCCTTATGTCCCCACCACACATTTTTGCTATCCACGCTATTGTTTTATCTGGTATATTGAGTCTATGGCGGTTAGATAACCTTTTCAACACTGATACTACTACAAATTCTGGAGGTTTCTTGAATTCTACCGGCAAAGTCCTATTCCTTAAGAAGGTTATGCTCTGCTTCCACATATCATTCGCTACAAATATTATGGGTATGTTGGCCTCTTTTATTATGGATATTAAGGTATTGCTTGCTCCCTTGTCATATCTACCGCTTAATTCATCTACTTCATCAAATACTACCAAATTACTCTTCTTAAAAAGAGATTTGGTATTTAGAGCAGGTTTTATTATTTTATTTATGTTTGAACTATTCCTATATTCACTAGCATTGAATTCTATAACATTCAATGATTCTTCTTCAGCAATTTTGAGTATAGCTGCCGTTTTCCCTATTCCTGGAGGACCATACACCATCAATGGTTTGTCTCTTCCTCCTTTTTTAAACTTAGATAAAAATTTTCTTATAGAAGTTATAGCAAGATCATTCCCTTCTATGTCCTCTATAAAGTTTACAAAATATAGATCGTCTATTCGCATTCGATTACCTATCCATAGTATAAATTCATCTAATGAAATAAGGGGCGAAACCCCTTATAAACCTTAAACACGGACGGTTTCCCGCCACGGTTATGTAGTGGATATCCGGACCGCTCAATTAGTTGAAGAATTTGTTCTGATCCGACTCCTCTTTGTGTTGAAGGAAAAATTCGGATGAAACATCCTTCCTTCGAATATGATCCTCTATTTTCTCCTCGTTGACAAAATTTACATATGAATTGTTGTATTGCTTTTCCAGAAACTTCCGCTAGGATATATTTTGATGGAGTTTGGCATTTCTGCAAAAATTTTTGAGGCAGAATGAGACTTCGTGATTTGAATCACTTGTGCAACTGAAAATTTATCGGAAACATTTAGTTCCATGTGGACATGTATATGGTTCTTTGAAAGCTTCTGCGACAACCTCCTGCATATTTGGATTTTTGAAGACTTTGGATCTGTATTTTGATGCAAGCACTGTGTGCTAAAAATTGTGTACTATAAATCCGATACATTCTTATTATTTCTATGGTTTACATTATCCATACAATCGCTTCAATGGTAGAAACATCCGAATGCATCAAACCGCGTTCACTCCACTATTGAAAGAAACATGAAAGAAAAAATAGATATTTCTTGACTTCGACTCCCAACTTCGTTTGGGGAATTCTCAAGGTATTTAAATTATTGGTACTAAACCAAACTATAGTATTATTTATGGTGCAGAATATGTCAAAAAAGTTTATCGTTCCAAAACATCTCGCATTGATACCTGATGGAAACAGAAGATGGTGTAAATTATACAAATTAAATTTGTTACACGGTTACAATAACGGAATAAAAAAATTTATAGATTTCAGCATATGGCTTAAGGAGTTAGGATCATCGTCCGTCACTGTTTGGGCGTTATCCACAGAGAACATCAAAAATAGGAGTAAGATGGAGTTAAATATTTTATATGGTCTTTACATAAGAACATCGTATGATAAAAAAATAATAAAAAAATTAAATGATAACAGCACAAAGGTTATAATCATAGGAAATATGAAAAAACTTCCTTACAAAGTTGTGAAAGCATTGGCCCATTTGGAGAAAGTAACCAAAAGAAACAAAGATTTTACCATCAATCTCCTGGTAGCTTATGGTGGAAAAGAGGATATATTATATGCAGTAAAGCATATAGTTAAAGATAAAATAAAAAACAAGTTAAAACAGATAAATGAAGAGATAGTTGAAAAGTATATACAGACTGCATCAATACCCAATCCTGATTTAATAATACGAACATCTGGAGAACTCAGAATGTCTGGATTTTTACCTTGGCAATCTTCTTATTCGGAACTTTATTTCAGCAAGAAATATTGGCCTGACTTTGATCAAAAAGATCTAAAAAAAGCGTTAATGGACTTTTCAACACGCCAACGAAGATATGGGAAATAGCTAGGTGAAATAAGGTAATTTAATATGGCCGATATACCACTTAGTAACTTATTATTCTTAAAAGATAAAAGTTTACCGAGCAGTCTAATGCAATCCCTTATTCTTTTAGTATCCAGTATATTCTTTGGAATAATCTCATTATTGCTCATAAACATAAAATTAGAAACAAACCTAATAAATATAATTTTATCGGGTGCGACTGCTGGTATATTAGGAATAACTATACCGGCTCTCCTGTCAGTAATGACAATAAAAACCCTAAAACGGTACGTAAAAACAAAGTATATATTAGTAATAGCATTGATATCTGCAGTATCTTACTCGATATTTTTTTTAATAGGAAGCGCAATATTTGTATTTACAGATTCGTATGGCTATCTTCTGCTTGCCATATTTGTTGGGGATGCGGGAACCTTTATGTGGTGGTTTCTGATGAGTAAGTTGGTATTAAATCAAAGATTGAAAGCTGTACCCATCTCGCTTATTCAGCCGACGCTTAATGCTTTATTTTTAATACCTGCATCACTATTTCTGATATCTGCAACTATACCCATAAAATTTATATTTATAAGATTATACTCAGGAATATTGATATTTGTTATTGTCAGTTATATCGTATTATATTTGATAGATTCGCCAATAAAAAAAGGACTTGGAATAAGCGGGATAGATGTATTCTCGCAAATAATACAGAATTGGTTGTTTCATGCGAATATCTCGCTCAGCAGTTCCGAAAAAGTTGAGGTCGATGTAAATACGGACACCCTACTCTTCAAAAGAGCAGATAATTCGATAAAATCCATAATGTTTACTCCGCAAATTCATTATGGATTAATGGGTACTATTGGCAGCAGCAATTTTCCGTGGCTTCTGGAGAAGTATTCGGAATCAAAATACAAAGTCCAAACATTCATAATGCATTCTACTGTTTCCGAGGAGTATAACGCATTCTCCAATGACCAGTATAACCACATAAAGAATGCGATGGATTTAGGCATAAGAGAACCCGACAAACTAAATTCCGGAATGAAGTATTATGAATCCAGATACAACAACTCAAAAGTCATAATGCTAAAATTTGGAAATACGGGTTTAATTACACTTACAAGAGCTCCTAAAGTTACGGAGGATATATCATCTGACGCTGGAGAAATAATAAGAAGAGCATTAGAGAAAATCATTGATAATCCTATAGTCATAGATGCACACAACGCCAGATATAAAACTGCTTCTGAGTCTGAACTTTCCGGAATAAACACAAAATCGAGAGAACTGCAGGATTATATAAAAGCAATAAAAAAGTTAACAAAACCGAAACACGTCTCCACAAAAATAGTGATAGGTGTTTCAAACATAGAGGTATATAAAAGGCTTAATGAACCTGTCGATCTCGCTAAAGGTGCACTTAACACAACAATTTTTTCGTTCAACGGATTTAAGTTTTGTATGTTGCAGTTCAATGCAAACAACATGTCACCCAAGTTAAGAAAATTAATAATAAACCATATACTAAAAAAATATGGGATATATTCCGAATTGTATACAACAGATACACATTACGTGATCTCGCTTTCAGATAAAGAAGGAAACATATTTGGTGGACACACAAAATATAAACTTTTGGAGCCAGTTATAGATGAAGCAGTTAATGCAGCATTAAATAATATGGAATCTGTTTTTGCATACCATAAATCCGTAACAATAAAAAAATTTAGGATATGGGGTCTTGATCGCGATTCCATTGTGAATGTGATGAGATCAATGCTTTCGATAACAAAGATTTTGGTTCCCTTGACAATAATAATTGGTTTTTTCATCGCAGCGCTGTTCATTGCTGCGGTCTGATATCCAAATGGTGAGATTATTGCACATATCATACACTATTCTCGGAGTATTCGCTGTTTTATTTTTAACTGCCATATTCTATGCTTTGTATATTAAGGAAGGGAGAGATACAGATCATACAACTCTTGCGTATATCCTGATTCCCCTACTTCCTGCTATTATACTTGCTGCTATGCTATCACACTCGAGTCTACCATACATCTACAGTATTATTGCTGTAGTTACTGCGACTGTATCCTCATTAGCTGTTCTATATTATAAGAGAGGAGTAGGATTCTATGTCTCAATTGTATATTTATTATTAATAATTATTTATAGCACAACAAATTCACAGATTCAATATTCCTTAATGCAAGCATTGGCGATAGGTATGGCAATAGGGTTATCCTACATCAAATTCACTCATAGAATACGCAATAAAAAATTAACTAATTCTGCCAAAATAGAAAAAGAGAGGGACATGACGCAAATATCCATTGGGATTGTGATTATGGTTTTAATAGTATCATTAAAATATTATCAGGAATATTTATCCATACTCACAATTCTCGGCATATTATTTATAGGCTTAACAGAATCGAAAGGAATAAGGATGTCTATCATAGGCAAACTTTCTCATAAAATAGAAAAATCCGACTCTCTTTATGGGAACGGTGCATTACTTCTCGCATCCGGAGTCCTTGCGATTACAGCTTTTGTATCGGACTTTAGATTAATGCTGTTTTTCGTATTTGTGCTGTTGTTTGTGGATCCTATAGCTACTATCGTAGGAATATCCATAAAAGGGCCAAAGCTTTTTTACAGCAGGTCCAAGAGTGTCTATGGCAGTCTATCTTTTTTTGTTGCAGGTTCTGTTTTTGGATATGCATTCATAGGATTTTATGCTATTCCTATAGTCGCATTCCTTACATTTATTGAAAGTTTAAAAACTCCATTTGATGACAACATAACAATAGCTGCGGCATCTTTGCTGGTATATGTTTTATCTCTCATCTGATATTTTCGCAGCATCCACATTGTCCATAATGCTTCTGAATGCTCTTAAGTTGTATGTATCATCTCCTTCTTCATTTTCCGGAGTCTCCATGATAAAATCATTGTTCCTGAATGTCCCATTCCTCAACAGGGACTTGAAGCCCTCCATCCCAATATAGCCTTTACCAAGATGCCAATGCCTATCTTTTGTGCTTCCCATATCAAACTTAGAATCGTTGAGATGTATGAGTTTCATCCTATCACTTCCTATATGCAAATCGATCTCTTCCGCTAATTTATCAACAATTTCCTTTTTTCTAATATCATAGCCGGCGGCGAATGCATGGCATGTATCAAAACAGATGCCCATATTTTTAGATTTTATTCCATTCATGACCTTTCCAATTTCATCAAATCTTGATCCTATACTATTTTTGTATCCAGAAGTGTTCTCCAACAGAAGGGTTAGCTTCCCAAGCGAATCTTTAACCCCTCTTATTGATTCTGTGATTCTGCCGACTCCAAAATCACTGCCCCTTCCAAGATGCGACCCAAGATGCATAACCAAATATCTTATGCCTAATAAGTTACAGTTGGATATATTACTTCTGAGCATCTCCTTGCTATTTCTAAACACTTCTTCATTTGGAGATGCGAGATTACATAAATAAGGTATATGCGCGATTGGCAATAAGTCATATTTTTTTATGTATTCCAAGAATATTGCAGCATCGCCCTTCTCCGGTGCATTCTGCCTCCAACTTCTTGATCCAGCGGTGAAGATTTGAAATGCAGTATATCTTTTCTTCCTAGATCCAATTGCGGAGTTGATCACCCCTCCTGCTATCGACATATGAAATCCGTATCTCAACATAAAAACACTCTTTTGGGAATACCGCTAATCATTTATTTGTAATCTCATTTAAAAAACTTTGTATATATAAAATATATGCTTTTGTTTTATTGGTGTTGGTTTAGATGAAAGGAAACGGATTCAGTTTATATGACATAGAAGATTTCCTTAAGGATGCCGGAGCCGAGGAAGTGAACGAAAAAGTCGTTTTCTGCCTGAAACGTGAGCTTGAGGAGTTAACCAATGAACTTATAGAATCATCGCGTGTATACGCGAACTATGCAGGAAGGAAACGTGTAAAAAAATCAGACGTTCTGCTCGCAAAAACTTCCAAATCAATCATCATGACAAAAACAGTTATTGCAACAAAAAGAAAACATTCCCATCCATAACAGACGGAAGATTCAGATATGGAATAGATGTAAAAGTTTAAGTCCGAATCCTAAGATCACAAATCCAAATTCCATTATCCACATCCACGCCGAAATCTGCCATTCATTAACTCTGCCAAGGTTCATTATTAAATGAGTCCAACTGTATATCTTTTTACCGTAAGGAGGACTGTATGTACCATCCCTCCTTTTCTTTCCCAATGTTGTAACTTTGAATCTTTTCCTTGCATGCAATACAAATTCTATTATCCATGGAAGGAATATTATAATACCAAATGCTTCCATATTCCCAAATATCATAGTTATTACCAATCCTGCTCCAACAGCATATGTGAAACTGTCTCCACCAAGAATCTTCGCCGGATACATATTAAAGATGAAAAATCCCAATATAGTTGCAAACAGAACACCAGAAAGAAGTGCGCCTATGTATGTACCAAAGATAACACTATACACAAACATAGCCATACTGACTATGAGTCCGCCGCCAGCAGCCATTCCATTTGCACTCTCGACCAGATTGAAAGCATTCGCGGCGAATATTACTGCCAAGGGGATTATCACTAATGGATAAAATATACCAAAATTGACAATGCCTATAAAGGGAAGATGTATTGTCGATACTCCTGCATTTATCGCCATAAGCGGTACAGCCCCTATAAAAGTCAACAATGGCTTCTGCCACTGCTTTAGCCCTTTTCGTATGTCTTTTATACCTGTGGCTTCCACCAGTCTATTCTTTACATTTATGTCATCTATGAATCCGACAACAGATATGAGCATGACCGCAAGCACACTGGCGAACAAATATTCCAAGGATGCTACAGGAATATATAAAGGATGGGCAGGATTCGGGAATGATCCCCCAAAGGAATATGCCAATATACCTATGGAAAAACCTAAAGCAACTGCTATACCACCACTGCTTGCTAGGATTATCTTCCTGTTTTTATCTATTCCTACTACTCCTGCTCCTTTCATGTATGTTATAAGGAACCTTGTGCCTATCAGTGTCACAACAAATGATATGATAGCAGGAAGCAGTATTGTGATGTATGTGCGGTACAATCATCCACCTTTATAAATTTTAGATGTAATTATATCTATTAATTTATTAATATATGCCCTTGTAGTATAGCTTGGATAGAACATGAGCTTGCGGAGCTCAGAACTCGGGTTCAAATCCCGACAAGGGCGTCTATCCCCATTTAAAGCAAAATTTTTCAACCAATATCGATTTCTTTCGACGAAGTTTAGGAAAATTTTGGTTATTTTATTCGTAGGGCAAGAATACTACGACTTTTAAGTCGTAGATGAATTGCA
>CAZBLA010000013.1:0-13256 GCA_964492665.1 Microcaldota archaeon | reverse complement strand
TATACATTATTGGGCAATAAAATAACAGCGGCTAATACAGCACTTTCTACAGCAGACAATGGCTTAAAAAATATCAGAACAACCTCATACAACAATGCTTATAAGAATAGTGGACTTGATAAAATCAAAATTAATATCACATCACTTGATAATAAAATACTGCAAAAAAGACAATCACGAGATGAGGCGATATTTCAAGCAAGCACAGACCCGGGCTTTTCTATGGCCGAGCTTACTGGGATGCAATCAAAAATCGCGCGAAGAGCAAATTCAGAGATAAACAATCTCATCGGTGAAAGAAATTCACTAGCAGGAAACTACAATACTGGACTTCAGGAAGTGGGTAGAATAGCTGGAAATGCATCAAATGACGCATTGCAAAACTATACTTCGGCTCGAAACAATCTCACAGGACTGACTGATCAAGCAAAGACTTATCAAAGTATGCTTATGGATGCACTCAAACAAAAACAACTCACAAACTACGAAAATAAACAAATAGAAATAGGACTTATAAAAGCAAACGCAGCCAAAACAAAAGCGGTCAAATATGGTTCCGCAAAAGCAAAGGGATGGAAACTTGCGACTGATCCAGTAAGTGGAACTGGTTTATATTGGTATAACGCAAGTGGGCAAACTAGAGCACTGTCGCAGGCAGATAAAAAGAACTTGGGATTTGATGTTGCCAGCACGACCGTTCCTTCCCTATATAATACACCAGCAAGTAGTCCTCCGTGGTATTCAAGACTCTATAATTTCTTTAGTGGAAATAAATAACTATGAACATTGGAGAACTCCTCAAAGAAATAAAAAAAGGAGGGATAAATCTCTTCACAACAGCCCAGAAAGACGCACAGTCTGGTATTCATACTATTGGTGACTTACTAGGTACTCCAAACCCAAATGACATCACTCACAAAATACCAATCATAAAACTGGAGCCACAAAACATAACGCCAAAAATCTCTCTCGGTATGGCGCAAACTACTCAAGCAATTCCCAATAGTAAAACACCTGACACAATCAATGCGATAAAGGCAATTGGAGGAACACTGATGTCATTATGGAAACAACATCAAACTAATGTAGCGAAACAACAAAAGATAAATGATTATGCACTCGCACATAAATATGTAATAAATACGCAAGGCAACAAAGTGTGGAGTCCAGAATACAATGCTTATTGGAAAAGGAAAATACAATCAATTGCCCCACCAGTGGGTGGAATAGAAAGAATCGGTGCAAATGCAGCAGAAGACGCATTCAAAGCAATTACACCAGAAGCAGGAAAAGTTATTAATGAATACCAAGTGTGGTTAAAAGCTAACCCAGAAGCAAAAGCTGAGGCAAAAAAACTATCTGACATGGCAAACACAATCCCTGACCCAAAAAACAGAGCCAATTTCTTACGCAATGCAAAACACACATTTGATACTAAATATAATAAACAATACAGTGATGGATTGAATAAAGAAGATTTAATAAATCCATTAAAGTATAAAACTGCTGATGCTTTTGCTGAGGCAACAAAACCCAAAGGAGATATTGTTTATCGTGGGACAATTGGAACAGGAGAAATAAATAATATATTAAATGGAAAATTGGTGTATAAAGCAAATGAAAGTGGTGGATTGTGGTCAAACAAAAAAGAAGTGGCACAATCCTATTCTTCAGGTCTGGGTCTTGTTACTGGTGAAAACACATTTACTCCATCGGGAGAGGGAAGATATATAATAGAAGGAATAGAAGATAAATATGGGAAAGTTACTCCCATAAAAGCAATAGAACAAGATACGGGGAAAGTCATTAATTTTGCAAAGAAAATATGGCAAGATGCACACACACCCACGAATACTGGTGGAGAAATGTTATCTGAGGGGAAACCACCCGAACCAATTCCTCCACAAGATACTGCTAGAGAATATAAACCAATACTTGGAGATAATGTTGCGAAAAGTAGATTTAATAAAACTGGAAGAATGGATATAAACTCATTGATGATTCCAAACCTAGACTCTGGTAATTATAAAGGAGTGGTAGTGAAAGTAACTTCATTTGGTAGAGAAGCGTATTTACCGCTTATAGAACGATATAAGGGTTACGAAATCGTAAAAGCTGGAGAGAATATAGCTGTCTGGAATAAGATTGATAAGACACTGTTTGTCGTTGCTTTAGACGACTCTAAAAAAACTGGTACACGTCTAATAATAAAAAGTAAAAATAATGTTGAGAATGCACGGAAGTATATTGACTATATCACTGGAAGTGCAAAAGAAACAATACCACCGTCAATAACACTACCAGAAATACCAAAACCGAATGTCAAACCACCGCTTCCTGAAAGACGCTTCATAAAACGAGTAAGAGAAATGATACCAGAGGCAAAACTAAACGGTCAATACACTCCAAGAAGCACAGAGGCATTGGTAAAGTTTGCTGACAACATGATAAACACAAATCCGAAAGCAGCCGTTGAATTTGCGAAGAATGATGCAACTGATAAAGGTGTTGCTGTAGCTTCTCAACTATTGAATAGACTCAATGAACAATTGAAAGTTTCAACTGATGAACACGTCAAAGAGATGTTATCCACCAAAATATCTGAAATTGCTCATGCATCAGCCGCAAACCTAACCGAAGCAGGGCGCAAAGTACAAGCGGCAACGATACTTGGTAAAGAAACTCCAGAAGCAATGATTAGATGGGCTGCTGCTCAGATAAACCTATTCAATGAAAAAGCTGGTGCGCGAACACTGAGAAACTTCCTTGGAGGAGCAAAGAAAATACCAAACCTAACAAAAGACCAGACGGACTTCATTACATATAGTATGCAAAAAATAATCGATACAGTGGATCACGGGCAAAAAGCAAAAAAATACTACGAACTACAAAATGAAATACGAGATTGGATTCCGCCTAGTTTATTTAAAAAGATTGTAACTGTATGGAAAGCAGGTCTTCTTACTGGCATACGAACATCTGGTCTTAATACTGGTAGTAATGCTACACATATGATAGCGGAAACAATCAAAGATATACCAGCAGCATTTGTAGATATTATTGTAAAACAATTCACTGGAAAAAGAACAACGGCACTTACACTTCGAGGACTCCCGTCAGGATTTGTGGAAGGAATTAATCGTGGGTGGACATTCTTTAGGACATCCTATGATGAACGTAATGTATTACGAGGTATGGATATTAAAAGAGTGAACTTCGGTAAAGGGAAAATGGGTAGAGTTCTTCAATGGGGAACTACAAAAGTATTCAATATACTTGGAGCAGAAGACCAACCATTTTACTATGCGGCAAGACTCCACAGTTTTTATTCCCAAGCAATCGCCATAACGAAGAATGAAGGACTTAAGGGGGTACAAGCAGAAAAACGTATAGTAGAGTTACTTAATAACCCTACTGGTAAGATGGCAGATTATGCATTGCAAGATGCAAAAATAGCAGTATTCCAAAATAAAACTGTACTATCATCAGCAGCAACAGGTTTAAAAAGAGATGCTCCGATATTCGAGTTACTTATGCCGTTTTCAACCACACCTTCTGCAGTAGCAACACAGGTGGTAAATTATTCACCAATAGGAATTATCAAGACAATAATTGAAAACATTGGTAAGGGAAGATTTGACCAAAAATTATTCTCACAAGGAATTGGAAGGGGTATCATTGGAACTGGATCACTGGCGATTGGTATGGAATTATGGAAACATAATATGATGACAACAGCACGACCAACAAGTTCATCAGAACAGAAATTATGGGAAATGGAAGGGAAACAACCATATGCTATAAAAATAGGAGGACAATGGAGAAACCTTGGAACTCTAGGACCAGCTGGTCTTGAAATGGGAGTCGGTGCCGCATTGGCGCAGGGAATGGAAACTACTGGAAGTTTTATTGGTGGTATCGGTGCATCACTTGCAGCCACAGCAGGTGTCCTCACACAGCAAACATTTCTTTATGGAATAAATCAGGCGATTAACGCACTCAATGACCCCTCTCATTATGGAGGTACATTTTTACGCGGTCTTTTTGCCTCTGTCGTTCCAACAATTATGTCTGATATAGCACGAGCAACAGACCCTCTTCAACGCAAATCACAAACCGTACTACAACGCATAGAATCGCGCGTACCGGGCTTACGAGAAACATTACCACCTCGTGTTGATACCCTTGGGAAACCAGAACAAAGTGCAAACTGGGGAACAACAATGTTTGACCCAACACGTCCGTATATACCAACTGAAAATCTACAATCACCAATCATGAAAGAACTGCAACGCCTTTCCGCGGCAGGTTATCCATCAACACCAACAATGGCAGGAGGAACATATGGATACAAAACCCTTACTCCAAGAGAAAACTCACTGCTCTGGCAAAACGCAGGTCAAATGGCGAAGGCGGCAATACAGAAAATAATGAAAGACCCGGCATATAATACTCTTGACGATCAGCAAAAAAGTAAAATAATTGATAGAGCAGTATCTCCAACAAAAAGTGAAGCACGAGGTCTGGCTGTATATGAAGCGACAAAAAGATTACGTGGGGAACCTCTCGCGTTAGAACTGGCAAATATGCAGGTAGATAAACTTCTCACAAAAAACACATACGCGTGGTACTGGCACTATGGTGGAAGAGGAAAGTATCCTATACTAAAACAATGACAAAAGAAGAATTAGAACTGATGAAAAGAGAAATACGACTGGCTGTTAAAGAAACAGTTAATGGTCGCTTTGATCCAGAATCATCAACGTATTGCATGAAAGAAATCAAAGAACACATGGCTAAAATAGAACCATACTTGAATGCGGCCAGTGGACTAGGATTTATTGTTAAAATAATGGCAATAATGGCAGGAGCAGTGGCATTTGTAGTGTTATTAAAAGACCATATATTATTAAGATAAGTGGTATAATGGTATTAGTGCAATTATCATTTAATAAAAATATATGACAATACTATCAGCAACAGCAATCGCGTTCGCAGTGAATATCCTTACTTCAATCAGTAAGGGGTGGATACGCCCTAAATTTGGTGTCCTAGGCGTTCATATCGTTATGTTCACACTTGCAGTCATTGGATCACTTTATATCGTGTATGGAGGCAGTTATCCAACCTTTACGCATGGAATAGAGAGTGGACTAATAATCTTCTCCATGGCAGTAACATTTTATGAGGTTCTTCTCAAAAGAATCGCACTATTCAAACAATAGAAAAAAATACAAGAAAAACCTTAAATTAGGGATAACTCGTATTGCTATTGGCTACAAACGATGTACACTATATAGGTTAGCAATATAATAAAAAACCTATGAAAAAACTATACGCAGTATATTCAGGAAGGGGAATTTATAATGAGATTGTCCCCGGAGAAACAAGATGCACCGGAAAAAAGGAAGTGTCTCTGACTAGTCTTGAAAGAGCAAAAGAAAGAGCAAAAAAAGTTACCGCGATACAACGCAGATCGTATTGGGTAAACGAGGTGGAATTAAGAATAGTGAAGGATGGTAGTAGAAAGGAATTATGAACGAGGAAGAAATGAAGACAGTTGAAGCAATGGAGAAATACGGTGGTGACTTTGTAAAAGCGCTTGCTCAATGTTTTTACAGAGCAGACAACGATAATCTTAAAAAATTAGAGGATGCCTTTCCAGAATATTTGGAAGAATATTCAAAAATGATATGAGTATCCCAGCACAAAAGTTTTTTCTACCACACAAAAAAGACCCGCGTCAGTGGCAACACCAGCGTTCATTCGGTTCAATTCATCCAATAAAACTTCCTGAAACGCTTAATAGAAAACCACTATCAGTATTTGATCAAGGAACCACTAGCTTTTGTACCGCATACGCAGCAGCAGGAGCAATGACATTCAGATATAAGAAAGTAGTATCACCTGAATTTCAAACCGCTAAGGAGGGTGAATTATTAGGTAATCCAATACTAAATGGAACAAATATGGACACGCCATGTAAGGCATTAAGAAAGTATGGATTTGTACAACGCTCAATGGTTAAAATATCACTATTAAAAAACAGAGCAATAAAAGTATCAAACTGGAAAAATTACCCGGCCAACCTAAACCTTTTTGCAATGAAAAACAAACAAGGAGGATACTATGACGCACACACTGGAAAATTTGATGCCTTTGATAATATCAGAAGCACTATATATAAATCGAGCCAGAAAGGGAAAACAATGACTGTTATGATGGGAACACCATGGTACAAAGAATTCAATAATGTTGCAATTAATACTCCATCAAAAATTGTTCCGATACCAATAACAAAACCTATTTCTGAACACGCTTGGTTAATCTACGATTGGGAACCAGACGGTACAGGCGACTATAACGCACTTGCACTTTTATCAAATGGAAAGAAATTTGGTAAGAATGGAATAATGAGATTTCCTAGAGATGTGGTGAACTTTCTGTTTACATATCCATACGCTGATACGCGCATTGTGGAAGACCGAGCACAGACAGCATGGAAACTCAAAGCAATAATAATAAAACTGCTGATAGAAGTTGTTTATAAACTCAAACTGCTTATAGCAAAAAAGAACCCAGACTCATACTCCTATCCATGGGATACACCGAAACATAATTGGCATAATGTCAGAGTGTTATGTGATAAGGAGGGATTGAGTTATGGACAAAAAAATATAATCTGTGCTTGCATATATCAGGAATCGCGATTCAACAACAATGCAATACATCAAAACAAAAACAAAACAACAGACTGGGGAATTGTACAAGTAAATGATTATTGGCATATAGGATACGGAAAACAATTTGCAAGTGTACAGTATGTAATAAAACACCCAGAAGAAACTGTATCTTGGATGATAAGGATGTACAAAATAAGAAGATTAAATGAATGGGTAAGTTATTCAAGTGGTGCGTATAAAAAATGGATTCCTAAAGATTCTATGATGTGGGAATTGGCATAATAAAAAGATAATATGAAAAGAATATATAAGGATAAAGAAATTATATGTGTAAAAGGATATGATCATACATTTATATGGTTGGCAAGTGAGCAGGAGTATTTTGAAAAGATGAAATTCAATACACCAAAGCGGTGTGGAAAACACGCATATGAGAGAAGAAAATATTTCAATGAACGCAAATAAACTTTTTGATCATCAGAAAGAAGGAATTTTATTTCTTAAGAAACACAGAGGTGTTATTCTGGCCGATGAAATGGGATTGGGTAAGACTCGACAAGCAGCCATAGCAGCACGAGAATTATCAGATGAAATTATACTTGTAGTATGTCCAGCTTCTCCAAAAATAACATGGAAAAGTGAGATAGGAATAGTATATCCTGAAGAAGAAGTAGTTATTATATCTGGTGGTGATGTGAAAAAAGCACAGAAAGGGATCACTCCACAAACAAAATGGATTATTATCAATTACGATATACTTTCAAAACATTACGAATGGTTGAGTACAGTAACGGATATTAGTATTTTTGATGAAGCACATTATGCTAAAGACATAAAGGCAATAAGAACACAAGCGATGCTTGCATTAGCGAGTACAATGAAAAGAGTGTATCTACTCACTGGTACTCCAGTTATAAATAGACCTATTGAGATGTTCAGTTTATTAAGAGCAATCAAACACCCTCTCGCGTGGAGTGAAACTAAAAGTATTTCCGCATTAAAAAGAAACTACAGTACGAGATATTGCGATGGACACCTGCGTGTTATTCATATACGAGGTGGGCGTACACTTCGATTTTGGGATGACTCTGGTGCTACGCGCCTGAGTGAACTCCGAGAATTAACACGAGGAGTATTTTTGCGAAGAACAAAAAAAGAGGTACTGAATCTGCCACCAAAAATAATATCAGTTGTTCAAACTACTCTTACAACAGAACAACAAAAAAATTACGACACAGCGTGGGAACAATATCTGGACTTTGTACAAGCAAACCCACTTAAGAAAGACATTGAGGGGCTTTTGCTTGCGCGCGGATTAGTTGAGCTTACAAAACTAAAACAGATATGTTCTTTATCAAAAATAGAAAGAGTAGTGAGTGATGTTGAAAATATGATCCAGCAAGAAAACAAAGTTATTATATTCAGTCAATATACGCAAACCATTCGGGAACTTAAAATTGGACTTACTGCAAAGAAAATTAAAAGTGTTACTCTCATGGGAGAAAATACAGGGAAAGAAAGACAAGAAGCAATTGAAAGTTTTCAAAACAACTTAAAAACGAAAGTATTCATTGCAAATATAAAGGCCGGAGGTGTCGGCATAAACCTTACCGCGGCCACGCACGTTATTTTTATTGATATGGATTGGAGTCCGGAAACTCATCATCAAGCGGAAGATAGAGCTCATAGGATAGGACAAACAGGAACGGTCAATGTATATTATTATGTGGTGGAAAATACCATCGAAGAAGACATTATAGCCATTCTAAACGAAAAACAAGAAACGATAGGTGCTCTTACAGGGGGCAAAACAAGTACTAAAGTGTTCGTTGACCTGATGGTAAAGAGACTGGGGATAACTCAATAGACACCATTGGCTATGAACGATATACTACTAATAGATCGATACTTACAAAGAAATAATCAAAACATATATGGAAAATGAAAAAGTAGAAAAAACAGAAAGTGTCAAGGCTAAAGGATATCACTCAAATATATTTGAAGCCCTCTCAGCATTTCAAGGTGAATTGAAAACAATGCCGAAGACTATGCACGTTGAGTTTGAAAAGAAAGCAGGAGGAACAGTGAAGTTTAATTACACACCTCTTGGAGAGATAATGGGTGCTATTTACCCATTGCTCGCGCATCACGGTCTTTCTGTACGACACGAAATCATACGCGGAGGAACACTGGGAGCAAAAGAGGGAATCGAGGCGATAGTAACACACGAAACATATTCAAGAGAAAAAATCATCACACATTCTGTTGAAAACGATAAGGTCAATGAAGTCATTCATTACAAAGTAGAGGGAGAATTAAGAAGTGGATTGGTTTATATCAATCAGTCAGCAAACATGAAAGATATCGGAGGAGAAATTACATATGCAAAACGATACACACTTACTCAGTTACTGGGTATAGCAAGCGAAGATGACTTAGATGCTAAACTCTTCGAAAATCGAGTGCGTGTAGCTATGGGATTTGTATTTAGTAAAGCACAACAGGGTATACAAAACTCAAAGACATCTGAAGAAATCGACAAACAGATAAACTTACTGAAAAGCGACTTAAAAAGTATAGAATCAAAAAAAGCTGGAGCTCTTGGTTTGACCAAAGAACAGTGTGAAGAATTATTGAAAGGTGCTCAACAAAAGAAAGAAGAGCTTTCACCAAAACAAGATGAAATTCTATCCTGACATAAAAGACGGGATGAGTCCAAGCTCCTTTGCATCGTGGATGGGAAGTCGGAACTCATTTGTAAACTCATACTTTGAAGGAAAAGAATTTATAGAAACTCCGGCAATGAGAACGGGTACACAAATACATCGTCTTATAGAGGGCGGAATGATGAAAGCAAAACACGTGTATTCACACACAGAGGATCACCTAAATGCAACACTTGATATTGGAATGATATTTAGAGGGATACCAGATAGTTGGGAATTAAACAAAGGAGAGGCATTGTTCGTTGATTATAAAACTGGTAAGGAGAATGCATGGAAAGAGAAACTACCTATTGACCTGAAAATGCGCTCAACCGCATTCCTTGTATGGGTGAATTCTGGCAAACCAGATATTGTGCGAGGATACATAGAATTCATTAAAACGATTTGGAATGAAGAAACTGGAGTGATAGAACCGATTGAAGGAATAACATCAGAGGTTGAAAGTATTGTCTACACTGCAGAAGAGATGGAAGAAGTCGGGAAAGGCATTCTTACTCAAATGAACGAGGTAAATAAAAATTATTTACGATGGAAAGACAAAGGAGAGACTCTCGTGAGCAAAGAAGATGTAGCAACATATGCTGACATAAATTCACAAATTAAGAAACTTACCACCAAATCCGATGAAATAAAGGAAAATATCAAGGCGAAAATGGAATTCGGTTGCGAAACAAATCTCAAGACTGATTTTGGCACATTCTTTATCAACACGCGAAAAACATATGACTATCCTCCCACCATTACATTCAGGGTTGAGGGGGAAAAGGAATATACACTTGAGGAAGCTGAAAAGATAAACCTTAGTGCCACAAGTGCAAAGAAAAACTATCAGATGACAACAAACCCTGTGAGTGTGAGTACCTCTCTGGTATTCAAGCAAATATGAGGCTAATACCACAAAAATTGAAGCAACAGCTCTTGGAAGACCCGACAATGAGGAAATGTACCTTATCGAGAGTTCAAGACCTATACGGATCCTGTAAGGGCAGAAAAGAAAACCCTGAGTGGCACCATGTATGGCAATATGGTGGTAAACAAATAAATGAAGTGTGGGCAATACTCTCATCATGCACTTATCATCACCAAATGGTTGATGTAGAACCAGAGATAAACCACGCATTCAAAAGATATAGTCTATTAAGAACCACAGAAAAAGACTTGGCAAAATATCCAAAGAAAAATTGGGGATTGGAAATAAAAAGATTACTCTAATGAAAACAAAGAAAATCACACTCTGGTACACAATAGATATGGAAGGGAACATATATCCTCCAGCAAAGGAAGTCGTCGAGAAAAAGGATATGTGGTTGAAAGAAGTTAGGAATCAGGCAATTGGTCAAGCAACTACAATCATGGTCGCGAATGAATATAGAATGGCAAATCCTGAGGTTGAGCAAGTAAGAAAATTCTTCAACGGACCGGTGGTTGAGTATTATGGTATACAGAACGATGATTTATTCGAAGGAGAACTTACGCCCGCTCGCCATAAACAATACAGAAAACAGATACTTGATGAATTGCTTGGATTTAATGTTGAATTAGTAGATAGAACAATTCGTGAAAGAAAGAGTACATCAGACTATACCGAAACTCAGCAATGGACAGACCTTATTGAAGAAGCAAAGGAAACACTTTTTGAACCAAATGGTTACGAAATACCAGAGAGTAAAACATTCTGGGAACTCAGCAAACAAATTGGTTATGATCAGGCACATACTGTACTCATAAAGAAATTACAAGACAAGTTGAAAGCAAAGCAACCAGTGACGAAAGGGAAAATAGTGATAAAAAAACAGACAATGCTTGCCAGTGCCGGAACCAAAAAACGCAATACGGGTATAACTATATAGAAATATGAAAGAACTTACGGAAAACAAAATGGTCATCGTGATGAAAAGTGCATTGACTATATGGGTTGGAAAAGAAACAGCAGAACGCGCTCAGGAGGCACTGGTAGCTCAAAATGGACACAGGTTCATTCGTATAGCGGAACTGGAAGAAACCATCAACTCTGCGGAAATAGAGGGAATTTATACACCAGAGAGATATGATGAATTGCAGAGAATAAAGGGAGGTGAATATAAATGCATTTGGGGAAAGTGGCACAAAAGAAAAGAAATATGTGAATGTATGAAGAAGTCAATTATCAGAACAAAAGAAAAAGAAAAAGAAAGGGTAAGAAACGAAGAAAATCGTGTACGAACTCCAGACGAAAAGAAAAGTGCATTAAATATTATGAGGAAGATTGAAGAAATGTCTATACTTAAGAATAAGAATAGTATTTTCAGGATGAAATATCTAAAAGGATTTGGAACGAAATCTATACGGAGAAGCTCTATAGTAAAGTGGCAAGAGAATGGGCAAAAGGCCGATGTGAATGATTTATCAATAGAAGAAGATGTATTATGAAACTAAAAAAAGCATTCAAAGAAATAGAAGATATGATGGTGCGCAATATTTCACGCTCAATTGTGGAATTAGAGATGCACTTGTACATGACAGACGAAGAGTTATTGAATTACTATGAGCTTATTGAAGGAAATAACATTAAAGAAGAAGAACGGAAAAATCTTATAGAGGATACATTGAGAAATATACGAGGCGACGTGCAGAAATTAAACTTTTATCAAGAAAATAAAAAACAAATAATAGATACTTATGGAAAAGACGAAATCAGAGATATTAGTGGAATTGCGGAACAACACGCTAGCGAGTCTTTGCGAGTTAGAAGCTATAGTGAATATGCAGGAAACGGCTCCGGACAAGAGAAGGATACTCAAGGAGGTAATGGATCCGAAAACAATGCAAATGAAACAAGTGACCTTGGAGGAGATATTATCGAAGAACAAAGAAGCGCTGGTGGACATGGAGAGAATGCTGAAATCAGTGGACATACTAATAGCAAACCAAAAAAAACGTTTGACGAAATCCTTACATTAGCAAATACAGCAAAAGCGAAAGAAGATGAGGACAGGTTTTATAAAATGATTTCTGACACAGTGCACGCGGACGCAAAACGTGAGTACAAAATAAAACTGGAAGAAGAAAAACTCGTTCACGAGGATGGACACTTGCACATAATGATTCCAATTTTTGATGATGCTCATGACGAGAAAATTGACTATATAGAAGAAAACCTTGGAGCCATATTTAAAATGCTTCCAACCATTGATGGCTTTACTCAAGAGGCGATTATTATTCCTTATGATCACAAAAATAAATTATTGGAAAAGAAACTGGGGTTTAAAGGATAAAATGCAACAGTATCATCGTAGGTCTACAAGTGCAGGTCAGATAGTTCATTACTCATTGAAGAATATATAGTATGTCTAAGACACAAAAGTGTAAATGGTGTGGTATCCAAATACTGGAACACAAGAAATGTACAAAATGCGAGATACTACTCCACGAAGAGAATGATGATTATACTTGCATTGAATGTAGAGGAAAAGTACAACACACATTAGTATCATCAGACAAGAAATATTGTATACCGTGCTTTAACAAACTAAATATATGAAAACAATCACAGCAACAAAAACAAGAGATGGATGGATGGTAGATATAATTATAAGGGAAATATGTAAAAACGAAGAAGATGTATTAAAAATTATCAAGAAAGAAAATCTCATAGTGTTAATGAAGTTTGATGGTTCAATTTATGCAAGTGATGAAGATATTCCTGTGAAAAAACCTGCACGTGAACGCATAAATAAAGAAATATCTGTAGAGCAAGAAAAGGCAATAGAAAGAAATGGAGATGATAAGATAGATGATACAAATAATCAACAAACACTATGAACAACTACGAAAAACTGAGAAAAAGAATAAACACCTTAATTCCTAG
>CAZBLA010000012.1:0-14513 GCA_964492665.1 Microcaldota archaeon | reverse complement strand
AGGACATTGAACGAAACGGAGGATTCCTTGGTAGAGATGTACAAATAGTTCCCCATCTGACAAATCTGATAATAAAGAAGATAAAAGATGTGTCAAAAGATATGAATCTGGATTTTCTTGTTATAGAAGTTGGAGGGACTGTAGGAGACATAGAAAATAGTTATTTTATAGAGGCTATGAGACAACTCTCATTAACAGAAAAAACTGTATTTGTGAATGTTACTTATGTCCCAAAATTGGAAGCTGTTGGTGAACAAAAGACTAAACCAACCCAGATAGCTAATAGGAATCTCATGCAGTTAGGGATAATACCAGACATACTCATATGCAGGGCGGATAACAAGCTTACAAAAAGCGTCAAAGAGAAGTTAGCACTTTTCAGTAACCTTCCGATAGAAGATATAATAGATAATGTAAATATCTCTAACATATACAACACACCAAAGATTTTCATGTCTCAAAAACTCGATAAAATTTTGATAAAAAAATTTGGATTGAAAAAAATATCATTAAATAAAAAGTTAGTTAGTAAATGGGAATCCAAAAATTTTATAAATAAAAACAATCCCATCACGAAAATATCTGTTGTTGGGAAATATGTAAATCTGCATGATTCTTATGCTAGTGTCATAGCTGCCCTAAATGATGCCGCTATCTCCAACAAAACACGATTAGAAATAAATTGGGTAGAATCCGAGAAACTTGAAGGATCTTCATCAGCAAGATCTATACTTAAAGGTAGCAATGGTATAATAGTTCCAGGGGGATTTGGAAAAAGAGGGACGGAAGGGATAATAAAAGCAATATCTTATGCACGCAAAAATAATATCCCTTATCTCGGATTATGTCTTGGAATGCAATTAATGGCAGTAGAATATGCGAGAAATGTATGTGGTTTGAAAAATGCGAACTCTTCCGAATTTGATAATAAAACCAAATATAAGATTATTGATTTTATGGAAACCCAAAAGGGGATAAAACTCAAAGGAGGCACTATGCGGTTGGGTTCATGGCCCGTTTGCATAACTAAGAATACATTAGCATATTCAGCATATAACAGGAAGATGGCTCATGAAAGGCATAGGCATAGATATGAATTTAATAACAATTTTAAAGAAATCCTCGAAAAGAATAAAATGGTATTTAGTGGAAAATCGCTTGATGCCAATATAGTTGAGATGATTGAATGGAAGAATGGTCTGGGTATAGGAACACAGGCTCATCCAGAATTCAAATCAAGATCTGGAAACCCCGCTCCTCTATTCAAAGAGTTTGTTAAACTGAGCAAAGATAACAACTAAAAGTTATTTGTCATGTATAGCCAAACGTGAATATGAGAGTATTAGTGAGAATACCTTGCCTATCATCGGCATACTCTTCGCAGCGGTCTTTAACATGTTATTCTCATTCATATCCATTCCGCCAGATAGTGAAAGCACTATTGGATATATCATTATCGTTCCAATCATTGCAGTTATTATGAGATATATATAATTGTAGGATAATGGCAGAGTTATAGAATAAACAATAGAAAAAGTAATTATATTTGATATAATAACTAAAAATATCTTTTTGATATCTGCCTTTATTTTGTATAAACTGACAATCCTTCGTATGTAGAATACATCTCTTAATACTGGACCTACTATAAATATGAGTATGATCAATCCCAATCCTTTGAAAAAGTATAACAGAAAAAACATAGCTACTAGTTGTATAATAAATATGATTGTACCATATCGTAATATATCTCTTGTTTTGTCTGCACTTACAAGAAGTGTAGCGGCATAATTTCCGAATATCCCTATAAGCAAACCGATTGCTGTTAAGGATATATATAAGGGTGTAAGAGAGTAGGTACTACTAAAAGCGACATATGAAAGTGGTTTTGAGAAAAATATTATAAAGAACATCAATGGGGCTACTATCACAAGAGAGGAATATACGGCTTTGTTGTAAAAGTTTCCTATTCCTTTCTTTGTTTTTCTGCTGGATAGCATACTAGAAAATCCTGGAAGCAGCGATAATCCGATAGAACCTATAATCAAATCTGCGAGAAAACTTGTTTTTGATGCTATACCAAAGTTTCCCACAATGGACGATGATACCATTATTCCGAGGAACACAACAGACAGATTATTGACTACCATAGAGAATACATTGGAGAGGGCTATCGGATTTGAGAAATGCATCAATACTCTAATTTCTTTCAATGAAGGTTTTACAATCCTGAAATTATGTTTATTATATATTATGACTAGTGCTAGCATTACACCGACAAATTGGCCTGCAAGCAATCCTATTATGGGACCCGCAGGCCCTAGTCCATACAAAGTAAGAGTTATCGCAAGTCCTGCTTGTATTGCTATCTGAAGGGATGATACGATAGTTACAGACTTCCCTTTTCCCAAAGCTATTAATGCAGCATATAAAGCACCGAATAGAAGCGATGTTAATATGGTGAATGATGCGACTTCTATCACATATGTGTATATCCGACTATGCAAAGAATATTGTGATATGGTCCCGCTAGCTAAAAATATGATTACTGTAAAGATTGTTCCGGCAACAAGTAGGATAAATATGCTGTTAGCTAAAATTTTCTCTATCTTTTCTTTATCCCTCTTTGTTTTATATTCTGCTATAAATTTGCTTAATGCGCTCCCTATTCCCAGACTGCCAACCGATCCTGCAACTCCTGCTACAGCAATCGATATTATGTATACTCCGTATTCCAATGGTCCGAATACCCTAGCGACAACTACAAGAGCCACTGCCATAAGTACAAAAGCCACAAGTTTTCCAATCAAAATAAAACTTGTCATCCTTGCTGCATTCATACCTATTTCTAATATTCCTTCTCCTTCTCTAGAACTTGACATATTATCCTTTATAGTTATCTAAAACATGAGCGTATTATATTTAGTAAAACCTTTACATTTGTTTTTGAGATTCCTTTCTTTCGCCTATGAAAAGTTTTATAAGGAACTTCGGTCATAGACACATTTGAATCCGACAATTTAAGTGTGTCTAAAAAAACTTTATATCCTTCCATAACATATCTATTTTTGTATTTAGATACAAATCCTCTGAACATGTTTGTTCTTATTCCAAAAAACCCAGACATCATATCCTTGCAAGTTTTATATCCTTTGATTTTGAATATAAGTATAACAAACTTCGAGACAGCGAAAGATACAATCCTCCTATAAATTCCCCATTCTTTAACAGATATACGTATCCCCACAACAATATCAAATCTGTCCAAACTATCCGATATTTCACCCACTTTATTTACAGGATGCTGCAAATCGCCATCCATCACAATCATCTTACTTGTTGTTACCTGTCTTAAACCATATATTACTGATGCAGTTATTCCACGTATAGATTTATTAGGTTTAGCTAGAAATACGACATTCGGATTATATTTGGATATCAGTCTAACCTCATCTTCTGTTCCGTCCGTTGAACCATCATCAACAGTTATTATCTTAATTTTAGGGTATAATTTCAGAAGTTTATTTAACAAATGTCCTATATTTCCTCTTTCATTGAGGGTTGGTATTACGATAGTCAGATCATCATATCTTTTTATTTGTCTCACAATTATCAGCGTTCAGTTTTTGTTACAGCATAATCTCCCATAAATAAAACTTTTGCACCAGTATTTTTAAGAGTCCATATTGCATCTCTTGGATCCAATACTATCGGTCTTCTATGCCTATTCAAACTTGTATTAAGTACTGCACCTATTCCTGTCTTTTTCCTGACCTTTTTTATCAATTCGCGATATAAGTTATTTTCATCTCCAAGTATCTGTGGTCTGGTTGTTTTATCAATATGCGATGCAGCTATCATGTCATAGTATTTTTCAGATCTTACATAATTTGCTGATGTCATAAACTTATTTGGTATTTTATAATTGTTTAGTAGTTTATGTGCATCCTCCTCAAGGATGGTACTAGCAAAAGGCTGATAGTATGGACGCCTCTTTATTATGCGGTTTATCAAATCTTTTTGTTCTAAACTATCCGGAGTTGAAAGGATACTCCTGTTTCCTAATGCTCTAGGTCCATACTCCATCGCGCCTTGGAACCATAATATTATCTCCCTATCTTCAACCATAAGTTCTGCAGCATATCCTGGAACATCCTTAATCTCTTTATAATCTATCCCTCTAGTTGATTTAAGGGTGTTTAATATCTGAATCTCATCATAGGATGGACCGAGGTAAATGCTATTTATCTGCTTCTTCTTAAACTTTCCATTCAACATAAAATCAATATATAATGCAGCACCAGCTGAAAGTCCACCATCTCCCATATGCGGAAATATAAACAGATTCTTAACTTCAGGCAGTTGTTCTATATACATATTAACCATTACATTAGAGAACAATCCTCCTGCAATTGCAATATTATGGATTCCGGTCTCGCTTATCCATTGTTTTATTAAAGTGAGTATCTGTGCTTCTGTATGCTTCTGAATTGAATATGCAAACGATTCACGGTCTGTTGTTGAAAGTATATGATCTTTCATATACTCAGATAATAAAAATTCATTACGTGTACCTATTTTTGATACAAAATTTTTTCTTTTTGGATCATAAGTGCATATGTCTTTTATGCCTCCAATTCTTTTGGGATAAGCATAAGCTGCAAGACTCATAAGTTTTCCTTCATCCTCGGCAAATCGGAGATCGCAAGCTAATGTTGCTGCTCCATAAAGAAGTCCAAGACTAGTACTTGCTTTGAAGTCAACAAGTTTTTCTATCCTACCTTCATTCCCTATAGATACTGTCCCACTAAGTCCGTCTCCAGCTCCATCAAGTGTTATTATCAGAGCTTCCTTGAATCCGGAAGAATAATATGCTGATGCAGCATGTGCAAGGTGATGTTCTACCAAATATATTTTTTTCTCTGATAAAGTTTTATTTATACTTTTAATTTTTCTTTTTGTTATATCCTTGCTTATAAAAATTCCTAATCCCTGCCATAACCACTTAGGATTTTGGTTTTGTGTTACCCTATAATTCATATTTGAAAGATGCATGCCTATTCTCGATTGTTTCGGTATCTGCCTCTTCCATTCCATTAACCGTCTGCTGTCCCACTTTGGGAATATCCTTGATGCCAATGCATTTCCGCCTATCCATGCAAGTGCAATCGCATCTATATCTCCTCTTAACTTTTGGTTTATGTATGATATTGAATGTTCAGGAAATCCAACATCATTCTTCCTTTTTGTAAACCTCTCTTCATTCACAGCTATTTCCAGATTTTCATTACTGGATAATGCAGCACCAGAATCATGAGAATCATTTATACCTATCACATTCACAGTATACACCAAAAATATTTTATTGACTATTATTTTTAGGGATATCATATTTTAATACTTGCATATTCTTCCTATAGTTGATATGACAATTAACATTCTTTAAACAATCTCTCCAATTTCTTTAAGATCAGAGTATTAAAAGGTAGGTTGATGGGGTAACCTAATTTTCTACTGATATATCCATCACTGAAATTGAACGATAAGATCTTTTGCAATACTCGGTCTCATGTTAGTTATGTATTCATATCGATTGGATTGATTAATAAAAACACGAAAACAACTACAACAAACCGAATTATACGATTGATAGGTTTTTGCCATTTTTTACAATAATTTATCCAGCAGGTAGATTTGGAATCAGAGTTGTAAACAACTTTTTACTCCAAATACATGCAATACTTGAAAATTTTCGGTTCAGATGCGACGATAGAAACATTAGATTGCAGTAGCGAACCGTCTGATTAGTCTAGGACAATAATTCAGAGGAAATTTTATCTGAATGGGGGAAGTTAGGTTAGTAGAGTGTGGTAATACAATACAAAAGTTGGTTTGGTCATTATTCTCAATTCGGTGATTTTTTATTCCGTAAAATATATTGGTTGGTAGTGTAATATACGAATTATCCACGACTTAAGTCAGGGTCTTCTTTCCTAAAGTAATAAATTACTTCGTAGTGCCATTAATAATTATGCAGTTATTATCAAAAATGATAGTAGTTACCATAATTTTGATAGCTATAGCCATAACTGCGGTAATTGTATTAAAACACAATCCTGTGCAATCCCATGTTACTTCTTCATCTGCAGAGGAAGTTGTCTTATCTGATTTATATCAACATTCGCCTACAGGAATTTTTAATATAATAAACGTAAGTAGATCGCCTACGAAAGATAGTTGGATAATAGTTCTGAGCGCTTCTTACAATTCCACAAAACCATGTCCCACTTACCTTACTGAAAGTTTCAATTATCCGAGCACAAATCTGGCTCCGATTATAAATAGTATATATGCATCAAAATGCAAGGTATATCAGGTTTCTACAACGCATGGAGGCAGTATAGGATTACCAGTAGTGGCTATAGCAGAAGCGAGCAGTATCCGAGATCCAGTAATCGTCAGTTATATATCTACGTATTCGTACAACAGCACATTTGTCAATGCGAAATTTTATCCGTTATACAGGAGGATGTTGAATAATACATCTATTAACTTAAGCAATATATGGATAGTAAATTATACGGCAAAAAACGCCAACTATTCAGTATATGTGATATTAGACAAATTTGGCAGATTTATTAGGAATGTAGGATGATACAAAAAAGAGTAGTTGATTCACAAAAAATATAAATTAATATATTTTTTATACTTTGGTATATAACTGTATCTCATTATATTAACAGACGACAGAAATTGATTTATGTGATGAACTTAAAAGAGGTTACTGGTGCGAGTCTGACCATCTGTCCATGTATACCACAATAACTTATAATACCTGTATAATATAAGTTTCACAAAAGATTTTTAAAGGTTGATTAGCAATCTTATCTAATTTTGGGCGATTAGTATGACAGATTCAATGGAAGATTTTTTTGGAAGTGGAAATAGTAGAAGTGGAGATACCTCTTCTAACAAAATAGAAGATGCACAAATAAAAATAGTAACTGCTGGTTTTGGAGGAGCAGGCTGTAACATAATCAATAGGCTTGTTAAAGTTGGAGTTAAAGGAACAGAGTTCATGGCATTCAATACGGATTATCAGCATTTTAAGATTATAGATGATCGAATAAATAAGATTATAATTGGAAAAAGTTTAACAAGAGGTCTTGGAGCGGGCGGAGATCCGGCTATCGGAAGGAAAGCTGCAGAAGTAGATAGGCAGATTATAGAAAAAATGTTTAGTGGCACACAGCTCGTATTCCTATGTGGAGGAATGGGTGGCGGTACAGGCACAGGATCCATATCTGTTGCAGCAAGAATCGCCAAAGAGCAAGGAGCCATAACCATCGCAATGATAACTTATCCTTTTGATCTTGAGAGAATAAGGAAAGTGAAAGCAGAAGAAGGAATACAGGAACTCAGAAAAGTGTGTGATAGTGTTATAATACTTGATAACAATAGGCTTGTGCAGCTTGTACCAAATCTGCCAATGAATGATGCATTCGCACTTGCGGATGAGGTCCTAGCTAAAGCAATTGGTGGATTGGTGTGGACAATAACACAGCCAAGCACAATAAATATAGATTTTGCGGATGTCAGGTCAATCATGGGAAACGGAGATGTGGGTTTCATAGCTGTTGGTAGCGGAAGAGGCACAGATAAAATTGGCAGTGCTGCAGAGTCAGTACTTAAAAATAAGCTTCTTGATGTAGACTTTGAAGGTGCAAGTGGTGCATTGATACATATAACTGGAGGAGCATCACTCACAATTGGAGATGCAATAAAAGCAGGAGAAATAATTACTGATAAAATGGATCCGAACGCCAATATAAAATGGGGGGCAAGGATACTTCCGGGTTTTGATGACAAAATAGAAATTGTTGCTATAGTAACTGGAGTAAAAGGATCCAGCATAATAGGAAAACTCGAGAGTAGAGATAGTTCAGAGAATCCGTATCCTACAATAGAAATGATAGGTTAAAAAGGTGGAATTAATGCAAAATGAGGAATACAAAGCAAAGATTACGGCTATCGGAGTTGGTGGTCAGGGTTGTAACCTGATAAATAAATTAACTAACAATGGAATAAATAGTGCTTCAACAATTGCTGTTAATACGGATGCAAAACATTTGAACACAATAAATGCGGAAAAAAGGCTTCTTATTGGAAAAGATATCACAAGAGGTCTTGGAGCGGGCGGTTTTCCGGAAGTTGGAGCCAAGTGCGCCGAAGCATCGCAGCGCGAGATAGCGAAAGTTATAGATGGTTATGATCTTGTATTCCTATCAGGAGGAATGGGTGGCGGTACAGGAAGCGGAGCGCTTCCGTTGATAGCAAGATATGCAAAAGAGCAGGGTTCGCTCGTTGTAGCTTTTGTCACTTATCCTTTCGCTCTAGAAAGATCTAGAATGAAGAAGGCTGATTGGGCTTTGGAACAGATAAGCAAGAATGCTGACACAACAATAATTGTAGAGAATCAGCGTCTTTTAGATTATGCACCTAACCTTCCATTAGAAAAGGCATTTGGTCTTATTGATAATATAATATATAATGCGATACGCGGTATATCAGATACTATATCACTACCAAGCCTTATCAACTTAGATTTTGCGGACATTAGGACAATAATGAAGTCAGGAGGAACAGCAACCATAAATATAGGGTTTGGTTCAGGTCCGGATAAGGTCAATAGAGTGATAAATTCAGCAAGAAATCATCCGTTAGTCAATGTTGATACGGAAAATGCGAAGAGCGCATTAGTACATATTTATGGAAATAGCTCTTTGACTATAGAGGAGGTAACGAAGATAGGTGAAGGGATCACATCGGACCTTGATTCGAAAGCTAATGTAATACTTGGAGCCAGACTCAATAACAATGCTGGAGATAACGTAGAAGTGATGTCAATAGTGACAGGTGTGACGCCCCGTCTAGGAAAGTTGTCATCATCAAATTCTTCGGAAAGCCTTGATTTTATATCGGATCTTGAGACAATAAGCTGATAATGCAGAATGTCTGAAAGATAGTAGTAGGTATTATATATATTTTAGTGTAACAATCTTATGTTTAATTATATTGTTGTTTTTTATGGAGGATATTGAAATTTTAAGAGAATCTTTGAAAAAGTTGAAAGTAGGCAGATATATAGTTATAGATAATATACCATGCAAAATAGTGAATATAGATACCAGTGCTCCAGGAAAGCATGGCCATTCGAAGATGAGAGTGACTGCTATCGGAGTATTTGGTGGTCAGAAGAAGACTCTTCTGAAATCCAGCGATGAAGATGTGGAGATACCAATAGTAAAAAAGAAGAGGGCCCAGGTGATATCTGTATCTAGTGACACAGTTCAGCTTATGGATTCCGCCACATATGAGATATATGCACTTCCAATACCCGATGAATTGAAGGAAAAATTGAATTCGGATACAGAATTAGAGATCATTGAGATTATGGGCCAGAAAAAGATTTCGAGAACAGCTGGTAGTGAGTGATTTAATGGAACTTAAAATAAAGAATGATAATAAAAATGTTCTTCTGTCTAGGAGAGAGATAGAATTTTATGTGACAAGCAAGGGTTCAACACCGACCTTGAATGATGTTCATGTGCAGTTATGCAAAAGCTTGAATCTAAACCCTGTATCTACAGTAATAATCAGAATAAATCAAAAGTTTGGGATAAAACAATCTATAGGATATGCACATTCTTATGAGGATATTGAGATTATGAACAAAACAGAACCAAAGTATGTCATAGTGAGGAAGGAGAGGCGTATGTCCAAGCAGAAGCCGGAAAAGAAAGAATCGGAACAAAATGATTCAGAAGAATCAGGAAAAGGAGAGAAGTGAGTGATTTAATTGGCAGATGAGAAAAAAGTGAAAAAGATGAAATCTTACAAACAAGGTAAACAATGTCAAAAATGCGGTTTTAGAATGGCAGAGCATTTTAATAGATTTACATGTGGAAAATGTCGTTATACCGAATTCAAGGATAAGAAAGAGGATAACAGGTGAATAATTGTCTTCCAAGAAAGAAACTTCTCATATTTTAGAGGAGGAGAGGAGACTGCAGAGGAGAAAACAAAAAAAGATAATAAAGGAAAATAAGATACAATCACACAAAAAAGCATATATTGCGATTCTGCTCCTATTCTTAGCAATCATGTCCATAATCCTATTCTCTTATCTTTATTCAAAAGGTGTTATAACATCAAAACAGTATGGGGCATATGCAAGCATTGCGGTATCTTTAACATTTCCTTTGATTGTTTTTTCGTATCTTCTACGGAAACATGGCTCGGTTAAAGCAGTATTCAGAGTATTAGGTTTGGGGAGAGATAAACTTACATATAGGAATATATGGATAGGAGTAGGCTTATTTATAGCAATACTGAGTATAGAGATGTTGCTGGCCGTCTTCCAGATAATTACTGGCATAAAACTTCCGACAAATGTACAGAAGATATATGCGGGTATGCCCATATGGTTCTTTGTACTCGTATTTACACTCATACCTTTTGATGAAGAAACAATGTTCAGAGGGTTCTTAGTACCCAGAGTAGGGATAATAGTAAGCGCCCTGATATTTGCGGCGCTACATGCATCATATCTTTCCATAGCAGAAGTTATAGCTGCGTTCGTATATGGGCTACTTGCAGGATACACATTCAAAAAAACAGGATCTTTATACACAACCATAATGGCACATGCCCTTATAAATTTGGTTGCAGTTATAGCAATTATATGATATGAAAAACAGAAGTGTAGTAGTTAGGTCATATGAGACATATTAGGATTGTGGCGATGCAGCCATTGAGGCAGAATAATATAGGGTATATAGCCAGAACTATGAAAAATTTCGGAATAGGTAATTTATATATAGTTAAACCTAGATGCAGACCTAAAGGTATGGATGCGATAAAATTTTCGAAACATGGGCATGATATAGTAAGCAAAGCGAAAGTTGTTGGTACGATTGAGGAAGCGATAGATGGATGTGTATCAATAGGTACCACAGCCATATGGCACAAGACGGAAAGGGCAAAATTCAATGTGTTGGAAGTGGAAGGGGCTTTTGAGTTGATTCAAAGAAGTGGTCATAAAAAGATAGCAATTGTCTTGGGTAGGGATGATACTGGATTAACAAAAGAAGAACTGGAATTGTTTGATCTGTCTCTATTTATACCGACTCCTGCGAAGTATACAACGCTCAACATATCGCATGCGCTTGCAATAATTTTATATGTATTTACAAAACGAGAAACAGTACATATCCCAAGAGACACGCATGCTGATAGTAATGAAATCAGGATGTTAATTAAACAGCTAGGTCTTTTTATAGATGAGAATAATTCAATAAGGAAAAAGAAGACGGTTATGGATACGTTCTCAAGAATCATTAGAAGAGCGAACCCAACAAAAGAAGAGTTAAAAACGGTATCTTCCATTATTTCAATAAGGGATAGGAAAAGAAACGGCTGAAAGATATCAGCCTTTTTTACTTTTTATTATTTTCACTTTTGTTGGTGTGATGAGTATTCTGTCTCTAGTCACCATCGCAATGTCTCCATTTGTTTTGTTTGTGAATTCCCTTAATGTCCCAACAAGCTTATTGAGGGTATTAGGTCTTTTGCTTAATCCGGACACATCAAGAAGGACAATATTTTTCTTATTGAGCTCTTCTTCGATTAGAGTTATATCCTTTTCCTCCTGTAGCATTACTGGTTTTACATAAAAATCTGCAGGTTCATTCATTAAGTCCACATCCTGCATTTCAGCAGAATTCATATATTCTTCTACATCTAATCCTTTGTAGTTTCCTAATCCTTTTCCGAGCTTGTCAAAAATTCCCATTGTTTACACCTTAAAGTTGCCTTTAATCGCCTTTAGTTTATTTGCTCATTTATCTTTTTAAAACTTTCTATATGTGTTGGAACATTCTTTGTGGAGAATAAGGACATAATACTCTCCCTTATCTAAGGGTAACAGCGTTCTCTGCGAATTACAGGATAGATTTATTAATGCATTTAACTTTATCTATCTGATCTTGTATTTTGATGTAAAGTACGCTGGTATCATTCTTTTATTTATTGCTGAGTAGGTTTACGTCCAGGTATATTCAAAATCTGTAAACTTTTACATCACACATATCTTATTTTTGGTTTATATGGATTGTAGAATTTATATAATATTCCAAGATTTATGGGATGAGAAGAAGGGTAAAATTAGAGTATTGCAATTACAAAGTTTTTGTAGGTTTTGGTTATTGTTCTCAATTCATTGGTTTTTTGTTCCGTAAGATATACTCATTGATAGTGTGCGATAGGCAATTCATCCATGAGTTAAAAGCCGTGGATTTTTTGTTTGGGGTGATAAGTAAGACAGTTATAAATCAAAGGGATATTAGCAACATTTAAAATATCTTCCTCAGAATCTTATACTGATGATAAAGATAAAGAATGTTTATGTAAAACCAGGCATATACGATGGTATACGTATACTCGTAGAGAGGAGATGGCCGAGAGGGATTCGCAGAAGTTCGCAGCATGTTGATATATGGTTGAAGAAGCTTGGTCCTTCTCCTGAACTCCATAAGTGGTTTCTTCACAACGAGGATAGTTGGTCGGAGTATAACAAAAAGTATAAGAAGGAGATAACAAATTCGAAAGCCATTGAAAAATTGATTGATATTGTTTTGAGCACAGATGTGGTGACCCTTTTATTCACGAAGGATAATCATGAGGAAAATGATGCTGCTGTTGTATGGAAAGAGGTACAGAGGGTTCTTATAAAAATGGATAAGTATGTGCAATAATCGGTATTTGCACTGTTCAGTACAACAATTGGTATGAAGTATCGCTGCAGCATTCGGTGCAGGAATTACTGCATAAGGTATATGTATGACAAAAACCACTCTCATCGCCATAAAGTATACGGTTTGTGTTCATAGTATGTTTTGTTTTTATGTCAATATCAAAATCATCTTCTGTAATATTCTTGGTTGTGAAACCACCGCAAAGGTAGTATGGAAAGTGTTGTAAAGTAAAACTATAAAGATGGGGGGAATTTCAGTAGAACAAATTTGATGATGTTTTATATCCAAAGAGTGCCATGCTCATTTGGATTTTTAGAAGGGATAGAATACGGACATATATTTTTACAAAGATTACAAGGCTGTTTTATGGAATCCGGGCGTATAAATGTTATATGCATATAGAGTGTTAATAGATCGTAACATTAAAGAAACAGAATAATAGGATAAGTGTTTAAATGGATTGTGTATTAATAGATACAAGCTCAATAATTTTTTCTGTACAAAACAAGAATGATATATTTGAATCGATAAATTTAAGGTTTCCTTTGTATGTACAGATGGTATCAGAGGCGGTTGTAAGTGAACTGAAGAAGATTTCTTCCGGAAATTCGAGTAAATCCCGGGCAGCTAAAGTGGGATTGCGAATGATAAAGATTAAAAAGATTAAAGTTGATACTAAAGTAGGTTATGCTGATTTATGGATGCTTGAAAATGCTAAAAAAGATGATAGAAATATATTTGTAACAAATGATATTGCGTTGTTCAGAGCATTAAAATCCTTACATAAACGTTCGTTTAAGATATCAAAACAAGGAATATTGAGAAATTGACTAAGGTGATAGTATGTATAAGAATTATTCTATAAAAGACACATTTGAGATGTCTCCGGAGAATTTTGGTAAAGAAATAAAGACAGTTGCAGAAAAAACTCTTCAGGATAGATATGAAGGGACTTTCGATAGAGATGTTGGTATAATTTTAATTATATTTGATGTAAGAGATATAAGTGACGGTGTGATATATCCGGGAGATCCTTCTGTACATTATAATGTTGAGTTTGATATATTGACTTATATGCCTAAAATTGAGGAGATAGTTGTGGGAGAAGTGACAGAATTGATGGATTTCGGAGCCTTTGTTCGAATAGGTCCAATAGACGGGCTTGTCCATGTTTCGCAGATAACCGATGATTTTGTATCGCTTGATAAGAAGACATTGACCTTCCAGTCCAAAAAGGGAGGCAGGACTTTGAGAAAAGGCGACATAGTATACGCTAAAGTGTCTACAGTCAGTATGAAGAATAGGAATTTGAAGGATTCGAGGATTGCATTAACTATGCGGCCTGAAGGTTTAGGAAAACCGGAATGGATGGTAGTGCCTGTTAAAAAAGCTGTTAATACAAAAGATACTAAGAATAAATCTCGGAAAAGGTGAGTGAATGGAGGAGGTAGCATGCAAAAAATGTAGAATGATAATAAAAAATGGATCAGAATGTCCGATATGCGGATCTTCAGATCTGACTTCTAAATGGAGTGGTTACATAATAGTATTGAATTATGAAAAATCAGGGATTGCCAAAAATCTGAAGATAAACATAAACAGCACGTTTGCGTTGAATATAAAATCATAGAGAATAAGATTGAGAGTGACATCCTCCTACACCTAAAGGTGTAGGCTTCCTCTGCATTTATGCAATCA
>CAZBLA010000011.1:0-14584 GCA_964492665.1 Microcaldota archaeon | reverse complement strand
AAAAGTTTAATAGCGGAACTACACAATGTATATTTATTATTTTGGGGTGCTATAAATACTTATTCGTAGCTAATTTATTTGTGATAAAATGAAAGGTAACTTAAAAAAACTCAATGATGAATTTGACTTGGATATAAAAATATCAAATAATGAATCATCTGAACAATTTCCCCCACTGCAAAATTATAGTGGTGCAAATGGTGGATGTAGTAATACTGGTTGCAGTAGCTGTTGCAGTAACAAGTGTGACTAAGATAATTTTATAACATATTAGAATTATAATAAGTATTATAGAAACATAATCAATATTATCAATATTTGTAGAAGATGTTATGAAACTTTGTGTTGATCTGCGTAGTAAGAAACTGTATCCAGAGAATTTTGGGAATAAGGCATATAACTTGAACAAAGCTCTTGGATTTGCGAGAATACCGAATGGGTTTGTTGTTACCGCATATGCTTATGATTTTTTCATAAACTCAAATAATCTAACAGAAACAATCAAAATGCATCTCTTGTCCTTATATAATAAAAAGGATAATATCAAAAAAGTCTCAAAATTATTAATGGCTGCAATACTTAATTCTAAAATGCCTGTCGAATTGGAAATGGAACTTAGATCATATGCAGATAGATTTAATGCGCCGTTCGCAGTAAGAAGTTCTTCCACAATTGAAGACTCAGAAAAAGCAAGTTTTGCTGGTTTATTCGAGACGATACTCAATGTAAGAAAGAAGGATCTGGAAAATAGTATAAAAAGGATTTTTGCGTCCTTATTTACTGAAAAGGTATTATTGTATGCAATAAATAAACATATATATCTGAATAAATTTAGGATGCCTATCCTTATACAAGAGATGGTGGATGGAGAAAAGTTTGGAATAGGATTTATGTTCAAGCACTATCAAAAAAAGATAATCCTAATCGAGAGCTCTATTGGGGATCCGGAAGGTGTAACAGGAGGTAAGGACATTCCTGACCTTTACATAATTAAAAATAATAGAATAGAAAAATATCCTGCACAATTGGGCATATCCCATCTATTCCAATTTGAGATTTCTGGTTTAGTAAATCTCATTAAAAAGATAGAACCTTTTATGTTTCCAATAGATATAGAATGGGCAATAAAAGGTCAAAAAATATATTTACTTCAATTACGTTATTTAACAGAAAAAATAAAGATTTCAACTATATCTTCAAAACCTGGATTTGGAGGATTACCAGCATATCCAGGGAAGCAGAGAGGAAGAGCAGTTATCTTAAATCTCCGTAATAAGGGATATGTAAACAAAATAAAAGGAGGTAAAAATAAGATACTTATCACAAATTTCATTCAATTGGATAAGGTAGACGTAATAAGAAAATTTGGTGGGGTTATAGTGGAATCTTCTGGCATAACATCACATATAGCAATTTTTGCCAGAGAGTACAAGATTCCTTGCATAGTTGGTGTTATAAATGCAACAAGATTAATACATAATAATGATTTGGTGTATATGAATGGGGATACTGGGGAAATTTCTCTACAGAAAAAGCAGAAAATACCAACAAATCATAAATATATACCAATAACTTTCGACATAAAAAAAATGAAGCTTTTCAGATATAAGAATGATGCTGTAATATTATACCCAGAAAAAAATAGACTAATCGTATCTTATTATTATAATGGACCCGATTGCAATATATTAGACTTCCACACAACCAGATTAAAATCAATATTAAATAAAATCATAAAACAGTATAAAACAGTATGTGTGGATGGTGGTGAACGATTGCGCGATTGTATACCAATATTGGAATTTGTTGGGATAGATGGGAATATAAGGAAAATATTCAATAGTTGCACTAAATTAATGAATACAGCAGATATGATCAAAACGGAGAAAAAATTAAGGGAAGTGATAAACACAGGGATGGAATTAATGGGGGAGTCTAAGGATCAGTATAAAAAATATGAAAAAATCAAAGATAAAAAGATGTTGGCTTTAGCACTAAGTTTATTTTATAAGGGATTTGTGTATTGGAGTATATCAAATTTTGGTATGCTCGAAATTGTGGCTGAACATATGATCATAAATATGAAAGGGGTACAGAAAGAGAAATTTGAGGAATTTATAAAAAAGATATGGGGACATGTTCCGGATACAAGGGTAAAACCTAAAGATATCGAACCAATAATGAGTAATATATATAATGCGATAGCATCTGATCTCAATATATATCTAATGTCTTTTACCTCTTATGCAGGTTATCTAAAAGCAGTAGAAAAAGCATGTAATATACAGTAGATAGATATATCCCTTCAATATATTGGTATTCCCTAAATGGGATTAATACTGGTTCATAGATTATAATTTTTAGATGAAAAATCACTAAATCTCTACAAGGTTATTGATGTGTATGGTGCCATATAGATCTTAACTTCGCCATTTGAATACTGTTCCTTCTAAAATTATTTTCCTAAACTAATTTGCCATATTGACTTTACCACTAACGATATGAGTTAGAGGCGAAGCCTCCTAACTCATCAATTATATACCTATTATACTGATACAGATGAAAACTATAAAGTGTGTGTTACAGTTAAGGAAAAATACCAATAGAAAAAGATAATAATTACAGTGCCAATTCATCCCCAACGAGATCCTTGGATTTTTGATCTATATTTTCAAGTGTTTTTTTACTTCACTTCAATATGGTACTTTCATATGCCACTTAATCTGTACCATAATGGTAAAATGAATCCGGAGAACGGGTTTGAGTGAAAGGATTAGTAGAAATTATATTCCAGATGATGAAGTTAAGTTGGAGTAGGCAACGAGATGCATCATTATGCAAAATCCAGTGGATGTGTAAGTATTTAAAAGGTCAGCAATTTATTAAATACTTATTCGTAGCTAATTTATCTGTGATAAAATGAAAGGTAACTTAGAGAAACAAAAAAAACTCAAAGATGAATTTGAGATAGATATAATAAGAACATTTCATAAAGGTAACGAATTAATAACATAGTATGATTATAGCAAACATTGTAGTCGTCCTAACTGTAAATAGAAGAAGACTATATTTATAATATCTAAACTTATAAAATAATTTATCAAAATTTATATACTTATACATATAAAATTATCTTTAATTATTAATCCATATTAATAATTGTTATCTATAATTTTAAGAATATTTGAGATATTACAAGTTGTTACTTATGATTTTTTGTATGGATTTAGAAAAAAAACCCAAATTAGATAAGGTTGGTGTAAAGGCATATAATCTATCTAAAAGCGTTGATTTTACAGTTATTGCGAAGGGTTTCGTTATAACATTTCCTGCTTATGAACAACTAATAAAAAACAGCAAAAAAGATATTTGTTATTATATCAAAAAGTTAATCGAAGGAAAAAAAGATATAAATGAAGTCTCAAAAATAATAAAGAAAATAATATTAAATTTAGAATTTAAAGAAGATTTAAAGAAAGAAATATTAGCACACATAAAAAAAATAAATTCACCCTATGTCGTAAGAAGTTCTGCGAACATGGAAGATTCAAAAAATCTAAGTTTTGCTGGTTTATTTGATTCATTCTTGAATGTTACAAAAAATGATTTGTACGAAAATATAAAAAAAGTGTTTGCATCTTTATTCAATGAGTATGTTCTTTCTTATGCATTAAAAAATAATGTAGACTTAAAAAAGTTAAAAATGGCTGTGATAGTACAAGAGATGATTGATGGAGAAAAGTTTGGAACCGGATTCTCATTCAAAAAGGCTGGGAATAAAAAAACATTTATAATAGAAAGTATATTGAAGGATCCACAAGGTGTAACTAGCGGTAAAAAAATTCCAGACTTTTATATTGTTAAAGATGATAAGATAAAGAAATATCCATCACAACCAGATATCTTTCATCTATTTCCTTTTGAAATTTATGATTTGGTAGAACTTATGAAAAAGTCCTCTTTTATTATTTTTCCTATAGACATTGAATGGACAATAAAAGATGGTAAACTTTATTTGTTGCAGTTACGTCACTTAACAGGAGAAATTCCAATTCCAATCAAACTGGGCGAAAAGAATTTTGCTGGAATGCCCGCATATCTTGGAAACGCATATGGGCAGGCAGTTGTTTGCAATTTTTATAAACACAATATAAAAAAAATAAAAAAGGATAGAGATAAAATACTTATTACTAAATCTATCCCTTTTAAAGTAATGAAAATAATCAGACAATATGCAGGGATTATAACAGAAGAGTCTGGTATAACATCCCATATAGCAATTTTAGCTAGAGAATATAAAATACCTTGTATTGTTGGTGTTTCCAATGCGACAAAATTGATAAAAAATGGAGATTTAGTTAGAATAGATGGAAAATCAGGAAAAATATCTTTACTTAATAAAGATAAAACTATAATAAATAAAAGATATATACCTATGCTTTTTGATATAAAAAAAATAGAACTTTTCAATTATAAAAATGACATTGCAATTTTATATCCAGAAAAAGAGCGAGTAATAGTATCATATGGTTATATGGGAAAGCATGATAAAATAAAGGATTTTTATAACGGGAGGCTAAAATGGATGGTAAACGAGATAGAAAAACAGTACAAACTCCCTATAGTAAACACTAAAGCGGACTTATGGGGAGAATGTGGGTTGATATTAGAACTGAGCGAAATAGATAAAGGAATAAGAACCTCTTTTCGAGAGAGTATTAAATTGATGAATCCAAAGAACTTAAATCAAATTGATTTGGAAAAAATAAAGAAGAAGCTAAATGAAGTAACTGATATAGGTATATATTTGATAGATAAAGCTAATGAACAATATAATAAATATATAAAAACCAAAAATAAATATCAATTAATCTCAGGATTAAGTTTACTTGAGAAGGGTCTTGCATATTGGTATATTAGGCTTTCTATGTTGGATCTACAAGCAGAGCCAATTATGACGCGTATGAATACAAAACAGAAAAAGGAATTCATAAGAATTTTAAAAGAATCATGGAAATATATCCCAGATACGAAATCAGAAGAGATTACTTCAATAATGACTAAGATATATAATACATTATGTTTAGATCTTGTGGACATTAAAGATTTTAGTTCTGAACTTGCGTATCTGAATAAGCTTAAAAAAGTTGTATCAACTTAAGAGGTAAAATACATATTCTTTTCATATTAGACTTTGTAGTTGTTACTCGACTTTGCCACATTAATCTAAAACAAAACTATTTTTAATTCCAGTGGCAATGTATATTTCAGTGATAAACATGAAAAATATAACAATGCCACTTGGCGGTATATGTAGGTATATGGTTGTTAAAAAGATTGTGTAAGGTTAGTTTTTGTGATTCTATTACTTAGTACCAGATGGTGAGTGATAATAAATCAATCAAAAAACAAACAAAAAGGGTTTAAATGACATAAATATAAAACCCAACATCCTATTTGTAGACAAGAGCAAAGATTACAAATCTTTGATGAGTCAATTATATGATCATATGAGCAATCAACTAAATGTGCAAGAGAAGAAAATAGCTGAAATGAATAAGAAACTGGATAACTTATCGGTAATGGTTTCAAAACTCATAAAACTTCTTGAAGGGGGTAAAGATGCTACTCTTGAAAAAGAGTTTAAGCGTAGCTATGTAATAAAACTCAAAAAGTATATAGTTGAGACAGAAAATGGTAAAGTAACTAGATTTTCGAATTTTGAAGAATTCAAGAAAGCAGTAAATTAATGTGTGGCTTTTATATGTATTCTATCTCTATTAGGAACGGACTTATAGCAAAGCTTAAGAAGCTCAGAAAGAAGGATCCTATAGCGCATGCACGGATATTAAAGAAAATTGGCGAATTAAAGAAAAATCCAGAACTCAGAAAGCCATTAAAATACAATATGAAAAATATCTGGCGCATACATATAGGTCATTTTGTGATCACTTATGAAATAAATAAGAATGAAAAAATAAGTATACTGGTGGATTACGAACATCATGACAAAGCTCACTAATGTAAATCGTAGTATTAAAGTCTATCTGGCGAATTAGTTTAGTGTGATATTTTAGAATAAATACCGTCTAAATGGCGAACTTAAGTTTTAATATAATCTTTATATCTAAGGATTACCTGTAGTTATTTCTCTTGCTTGAAATATGGTTATCACATTATTTTTCATACCCCATTCAATATCCATTGGAACACCAAACACCTCTTCAATTTTTTTAGATAATTTTGCGAGTTCTAATAGATTATTTCGAAGTGATGGAGATATATTTTTTGTAATTTTGGGATCAGTGTCCTTAAACTTGTCTTTATCAAATTTTATACTTGTAGGTTCTACAGTACCAGAAACAAGTTTCTCACCTAGTCCTTTTACATATTCTATATAAATTTCATCACTATCTCCATTTATTGGATTAGAAGTAAATGCTACCCCTGCATAATCTGTTTTGATAAACTCTTGTATAGATATAGCCATTTTTATCTCACTTGTTGGTATTTTGTTTTGATCTATATATGCTGATGCTCTTAAATTATAAAGAGATGCATATATTGTAAGTATAGATTTGATTAGATTACTTTTGTCAATATTAAGGAGTGTATCAAATATCCCTGCAAAACTATGTTTGCCAGTATCTTCTACGTTTGCAGAACTTCTTACTACTAACTTTTTGTCAGATAAATTAGTAGTATGGAGAGCATTCTCTATTTCCAATTGAATATCTCCGTCTATTTTAGACTCGTTAATAATCTTTTTTAATTGAAATTCATTTTTATTATTATATATATCCTTTTTTATTATTGCATTTATGCGTTCATCTAATTTATTTTCAATTATGAATTTATCAAATGCTTTTGTGGTTAAAATAAATCCGTCAGCAACGGAGAAATTATGTTTCTTTAGTTCAATTAGATAATATCCCTTACCACCAAGATTTTCAATATCTAAATGTGTCTGTTCTTTACTTATTATACAAACAAATTTATTTAACATTTAATCATTATATTAAACAAAGTAAAATATAAAAATATTAAGATAAAAAAGTAGAAATGGTAATATTATTAAACTTTTGGATAGAATTAAATAGGGTAGTAGAATGGTATTTGTAGATAATCTTGTATATATGCTTTTTATAATAGGATTTGCGGGTTTTATCATTCTTTATGTTGTAACTTCAGTATATAAAGAATCTAAACGCAAAAAGAAAAATTTACTTGAATATTTGGAAGGTGCGAGTGTGCCTCTGTTTATATTAGGTTTATACGTATTTATAACTGGGATATTGGGACAGATTTTGTGGCCACTTCCCGGAAGTTACAACATCCTTTTCTTTGATCCTTATATCTCTTTCGGGATAGTCCTTTTGGCATTTTCTGTATCTGTTAGATATAAAGTTCGTTTAGGGTATACAGGATTTTTTGGATTACTTGTTGGAATTATGGCAATAGTGTATGGTATGCATGCTTATTCTTTAGGTATGACTAGAGAACCACTCATGTTATTCTTAATGTATTTGTTTTATGGTTTAGCAGGAATTATGTCTTTTCCGATAGCGTTTTTTGTGGATAAATTAACTCGCTTGCAAAAGAATATTGGAATTGGATGGAATTTTTCCTTTATATTATTCTGGATATTCCTCATCATTGCAAGTATCCTTGCTATAACAATAGGTGCAACGGCACTCCCCTATCACTTATTAGCAGCTCCATGATGATTAGGTATAAAAAAATTATATATGATATATAAACATGAAACAGTTATATAAAAGATTATGTAAGATCCATTTTAGGGGTTATTGCGTATAATAGAAATTATGAATGATTATTTTAATAGGGAAGTAATTTTTGATGAGTTTTGTTTTATTATATTGTAGATATTAAAGATAAGTTGGATAACATGGTAGAAAAAATACAAAAAATCGAAGTAGATAAATATCAGAGGAAAAAGACTCAGCAGGTTAAGATAAGAGATATGTATATAGGATCAAATTATCCTGTTGCTATACAGAGTATGACTAATACTAATACTGCAGATGTTGATAGAACAGTAGAACAGATAATCCAATTATATGAAGCAGGATCTGAGCTTGTACGTTTTACGGTGCAGAATTTAGAGATGGCAAGGAGTGTATCAGAAATAAAGAAAAAATTGGATAATATAGGATATAATATACCACTCATAGGTGATTTTCATTATAATGGTCATCAACTTCTTGATGAAGTACCAAGCTGTGCTGATGCTTTAGACAAATATAGAATTAATCCGGGAAATGTGGGATTTGGAGAAAAACATGATCCAAACTTTGTAAAATTTATAGATTTGGCGAAAGAATATGATAAACCAGTAAGGATTGGTGTCAATTGGGGATCATTGGATCCTAAAGTATTATCAGTATTCATGGACACAAATTCTAAATCTGAACATCCAAAACCATCACAGGATATAATCGTAGAAGCAGTAGTAGAGAGTGCTGTCCAATCCGTTAATAAAGCTATAGAATATGGTTTAGAACCAAACAAAATTTTAGTAAGTACAAAAATCTCATTGGTCCCTGAGATGGTTTATGCATATGAGCTGTTATCTGAAAGGATAGACCAACCCCTTCATTTAGGACTTACAGAAGCGGGAATTGGCAGCAAAGGAATAATTGCATCGACTGCATCACTATCGCAATTGCTTGTAAAGGGTATAGGAGACACAATAAGAGTATCATTGACACCAACTCCAAATTCTAGCAGATCAGAAGAAGTAAAAGTATGTCAACAGATATTGCAATCATTGGATATGAGACATTTTTCGCCGCAGGTAACAAGCTGTCCAGGCTGTGGAAGAACGACTTCGACCATTTTCCAAGAGTTAGCACAGGATCTTACAGAATATTTGACACAACAGATGCCGGAATGGAAAAAATCTAATTATGAAGGAGTTGAAGAAATGAATGTTGCAGTGATGGGATGTATTGTAAATGGTCCTGGAGAAAGTCGTCAAGCAAATATAGGTATATCACTTCCAGGAACAGGAGAAGATCCATATTGCATAATATTTGAGGATGGAAAGCAAACAGGATCGGTTAAAGCTTCAGATGCAAGGAAAGTATTTAAAGAACATTTGGAAGCATATGTTAAATCACATTACGGTCAGAAGAAACCAACAGAAGTTAAAAACTAGTCTTTCAAGAATAAAAAATCCCTCTATTCCGTTTATATATGAATTTTTTATTTTTGAAAGTAGTGTCGATGCGGATCTTTTGGAAATACTGAAAATATACAAACAGAGAGATGCAGCTGAGAAACTCATACGAAATTTAAAGGAAGGAATCAAAATAAGACCGGTAAGACATTGGAAAAAATCTGCAATAATAGGGTCAATATTGATCGCTTTCCTTGCAGAATCCCTAATAAATTTGACAATGTTTTTTTGTAAAAATCCTATCGTCAAAAATGTAAAACTCCTCAAAAAATATCTGATAAATTTGACAGCCACAGTCGTTTATCCCAAGAATAGGTTTAGATTTAGTGTTGTAAGCAACATTTCGCCCTTAATTTATGACCTTTTTGGTAATTTTGTACTAAAATACGGAACAAAAAACCTTGATTTGCGGTGGTAAAACCCGTTCGGCGAATTGATTTGGGTGAAAGAATTAGTGAAAACTATATTCTAACTGGCGAAGTTAAGTTCCTAAATCCGCAAAACTGCGAAAACTCTTTGGATATGTATATCCACATAATACTCTTTAGGTAATGATAAGGATCAAAAGATAAGCACAGGAAAAATGTCGGATATATTAACATATGAATAATTAAAACTTATGATCTTTTAAGGCTTGAATGCGCACTTGTGAGATGGCCAGTAGCTTCTGCTGCAAGTAGATTGAGCTCTCCTGCTAAGACTACGGATGCTATAATCTGCGCTAGCTGTAGTTTTGTTATTCCTGTTTCATCATCTTCTTCGTACACACCGCTTGATTTTAATAATTCATTCTGTGTCTCTCTAACAGTACCTCCGCCTATAGTTCCCACTTCTAGGGATGGGAGAGTCACAGATATGTATAAATCTCCATCATCATTCACTTCCGCATCATCATATGCAACGACTCCATCAACAATCTGGGCGATATCCTGTCCATAAGCAGTGAATGTGGCTGCGAGAGCATTGGCTATGTGCACATTATGGGATAAGGATCCGGAAAGGCTCGAGCCCAGATAATTTTTGACATAATTTATTTTCACAATATCTTTTGGTTCTGCCTTCAATTTCTTTAGGAGTATATCTTTCGGGATTACCACTTCTGCTATAACCGAAACCCCCCTTCCGCGTATGGCATTTATTGAAGATGGTTTCTTATCCACACACATATTACCGCTCTCGCTCAATATGCCGCATCTTATTCCGGCATCGTTTAACTTTGATACGAGTTTCTTTGTCGTGTTGTTGGATGCGATAGTGACCATGTTCATTCCCATGGCTGCCTTTGTCTTTGCGCTATATACCAATATGGTGCGTTTCCCTATTATGTATATATCAATTCCCAAAAGTTCTCCATGTTTGGTATAATTAGAGAATTCGGATTTTATCTCCCTCATGTTATTTTCTGAATTGACATATTCTCTGATCTTTTTTGCTGTTGCCGCTGAATCAGAATCAATGGTTATGCTTCGTGTCATATGTTCCTTTATTATAGTTGTCGATGCACCCCCACTCATATTAATCGTGGATGCGCCTCTCGTTATTCCTGCGACCAGTCTTCCTTCCGTAGTAGCCAGATATATCGGGTGTATTCCTTGTATTCCTTCTCCATTTATCTTCATCTCGACATAACTTAGTGGTATATGTACTGCACCAATCATGTTTTCTATGTTTCTCTGTCCCGCATCTTCATAATCAATTACCGTATTTGAGATTTGGTTCAATTCTTTTCCGAATTTTTCTTTGAGATATAATCTTCTTATTCCTGCTGCAGATCTTTCTGAACCCGTTATCTCTCTTAAAGAATGTGCTTTTATGCTTCCGTCCATTAATCCTTTCAGGATTTCTTCTTTTTCCATGTTTATCACACGATATTACTTCAACAAAGTATATACTTCCTTCAATGTTGATGCGACCTTTATGCCTGCTTCGGCAAATGAGTCAAGCTTGCTTTTCATGGTGCCCGAATTCCCGTATATTATGGCTCCGGCATGTCCCATCTTTTCACCTTCTGGCGCAAACTGTCCTGCAATATATGCCACAACAGGTTTGGTTATCTTACCTGATTTTACAAGCTCCGCTGCCTCTTCTTCTTGTGAACCACCTATCTCACCTATAAGGAGGATTGATTTTGTATTCTCGTCTTTTTCGAATCTCTTAAAAATATCCTTAAACCTCATCCCAACTATCGGATCTCCACCTACCCCAATACATAAGGATTGTCCTATACCATTAGTGGTGAGTATTGCGGACAACTCATATAGTAATGTTCCGCTTCTGGATGCTATCCCAACATTACCAGGTAGGAAATACTTATTCGGAACAAATCCTATCTTACATCTTTCCGGAGGCTCTATAAAACCTGCTGTGTTTGGTCCGACAATAGTTACATCTGCAGCTTTAGCGCTGTTCATTATATCCATCACATCGTGTATCGGTATATGTTCTGGAGGTATGACGAGCAATTTTATGCCTGCATCTATCGCTTCTAAAGAAGCAGATTTTGCTCCAGCAGCAGGCACAAATATGATTGACGCATTCGCTCCTGTTCTCCCTATCGCATCTTTAACAGTATTGTATACGGATATACCCTCTACTGTTTGGCCTTCCGCTCCCGGCCTTACCCCTCCCACAATATTTGTGCCATATTTGAGCATGGTCATTGTATGATGGGATCCCGCATTTCCTGTTATGCCTTGCACTATGAGTTTTGTGTTTTTATCTACTAATATACCCATTCAAGCACCTTTGCTTATTTCAACTACATATTTTGTAGCTGCTTCCAAATCAGACATATTGTCTATTCCTATTGATTTAAGGATCTCATTACCCTCATCTTCCATATTTCCTATTATCCTAGTAACTATTGGTATTTTCATACCTTTTGATTGGACAAAATGTTTTATCCCTTCTGCCATTATATCACACCTATTAAGTCCGGCAAATAAATTTATTAATATGACCTTTATTCCTGATTTCACGCTTATTATATCAAGAGCCTTGTATAATCCATCCCCATCCACCTGCGCCAAATCTGAAAAATTGGCAGGATTTCCTCCATTCTGTCCTATCATATCGAGAGTTGACATCGCTAGACCGGCACCGCTGCAAACAAGTGCTATATCACCACCCAATTCAACATAGGACCATCCGTTCTCCCGCATCCTTCTCTCTTGCTCATTCTTGTATTCAGGTATGATATTATTCTTTATGTTCGGGTGTTTGCCTAAAGAATCATCATTTATTATGAGTAATGCATCAACCGCGATGAATTTGTCTTTGGATATCGCCATTGGATTTATCTCTATCAATTCAGCATCATAGTCATTGAATACATTATACATTGATTTTATTACATCGAGCAAAATAGGCTTTTGTGATATGGGCATTGTTGATATATAATTCATTATCTCGTCTAGATTGAGACCTTTTGGTTTATCAATCGTTATCCTCTTTATTTTTTCTGGAGTATTACATTGTATATCCTCTATGTCTATGCCACCCTCCTCACTCATTACAAGAATAGGTTTCCCTATCGACATGTCTATGGTTATTGCTAGATATATCTCTTTATCAATGGATATTTTCTCTTCAATTATCACATTGTGAATCAATTTTTTGTTTATGACGGTATCCATCATTTTGCTTACAATCTCTTGCGCATCTTTGGCATTTTCTGCAAAATAAACTGAATTGGCTTTCCCTCTTTTTTTTATTCCAAGGGGTTTTATGACAACCTCCTTATTTATTTTATTGAATATTTCTACTGCGTTGTCCCGACGATTTACTTGATATCCCATAGGCACATTTATTGAATACTTTGATAATATAACTTTCGCTTCAGTTTCCGGGATATTCATTTAATCAACATCTGTTTATGTTATATGTAAATATATTAACCAACAATTAAATTTTTTATATCTTATTATTTTTAACATGTATAAGGTGTGTCTTAGTAATTTAAAAATATGTGATTTTATTTAAGAATATTTTTGATGTTCGTTTTTTATCAAACCCCATAGTATTCCCTTTATATATAACATAAAAAATTATTGTTCAATAGGTGACTATTAATGATGAGAGTGATAACAAAAAAAAGTACTATAGGAACTGCTCCAATCGTAAGATCTTTTGCAGTGAATGATGATGCGGAAGATGTGGTTAATTTTATCAATAAACTGTCTAATTTATCAAATGGAGCAGTAAGTGGAGTGGATAGAAGAGAGATAGAAAATCAAATATCTGTTGCTGCAATTATAGTGGAGAATACAAAGACTGGCGAGATTATAGGATATATGGGATCAAGGATTGTGGGTAAGACCGAATATAATTTACCTATGATTGAATTGCGGTCCGGAGCAATAAGTAGGGAGTATGGAGGCAATGGAATAAATGGGGATAATAGAATGATCCTACTTGAGAGTATAAGAGAAAAATATCCAGATTCAATAATAATATCTATCAAAAATGGTGCTAATGGCAAATGGAGTGCTAAATCTTTGCAAGGTATGGGATTTCTTTATCCGAGAAATCCAAATACACTTGAAGTATACAAAAGAGATCCTTATATGAAGGGTGTAGGAATACCTGAAGAGTTTTTTGAAAAGAAAAAGAATGGTACTCCAGACCGTACTGTTTGGATAGGTATACAGACAAAAGATTCATATGATAAATTTTATGAATCTAAAAGAATAAATATAAATGATCCTAACTTATTAAGTATTGCGCAAGGAATGCTAAGGAGAGAGTTTGGTATAAGTAATAATCTTATCGCATCTGCAGAAAACTTTATAGAGAATATGCTTAGAACTGGTGATACACTTTGAAGAATGATGTACTTGATGAATTTTTAAAGCTTGTTGTGATACCTTCGCCAAGTGGCAATGAAGTGAAAATATCAGAGTATATACAAAAAAGATTGGCTGAATACGGATTGGATACATATATAGATAAAGTCAATACAAAAAACCCAAATTATAAAACAGGAAATATTATATTAGATATAAAAGGCAGTGGACCAACTATCCTATTTATGGCACATATAGATACTGTTGAGGTTGGAGATGTTGTCATAAAACCAGTGATAAAAAAAGATATAATCAAAAGCTATGGAAATACAATACTTGGAGCAGACAACAAAGTCGGCGTAGCCGCTTTGATGCGAGCTGCTATAGAAATAAATAAAATAAAGGATAAACCTAATGTTGTATGTGCATTTACTGTTGGAGAAGAGACAGATATGTTTGGGGCACGTGGTTTGATTTTAAAGAAAAAGCCAGATTATATATTTGATATTGATGGGGGAGGAGCACCAGGTGCATTTATATATAAAGCATTAGGGGGAATCAAATTTAATATAGAAATAGAGGGAAGAGAATCCTATGC
>CAZBLA010000010.1:0-14969 GCA_964492665.1 Microcaldota archaeon | reverse complement strand
GCAGACAGCCACATTTTTCTTGGATAGGGGCATTTTGTTTTGCCTATATACCACTTCGCTTTGTTCTTGATTCTCCATTCGATATATTGTTACCTGGACCAACTCTGCTAGTTGTATTATTTTTGATATTTATGTCATTCAGACGTGAGAAAAGTTGATTATAATTATTGTGGGTACATAAAATGAGAGTCTGGTTAGTTCAACGTGCTGAATCTACACCACATGACGATGGAGGTGCAAGAAGATTAATGAGAATGGGAGTTTTGGCTGATTTTTTACAGTCGAAGGGACATACGGTAGTTTGGTGGACTTCGGCATTTGATCATATCCGCCATGAATATCGATTTAAGGAATCCAAAAGGCTAGAAGTCAAGACAAACTATAGTATTCAATATCTTAAATGTTTTGGATATAAGAATAATAAGTCTATAAGTCGTTTGATAGATAATAAAGTTGTGTCATCCGAATTTACTAAAGAAGCATCAAAAGATGTTAATAGACCTGACGTCATATTGGTTGCGATGCCATCTATCGAATTAGCGCAGCAAGCTATACATTATGCAAACGAACGTAATATACCAGTGTTTCTAGATATCCGAGATCTTTGGCCAGATGTTTTTCGCGATTACGTTCCAAAATTTATGAGCTGGTTTGTTGATTTAGTAACTATTCCAATGAGGAAAAAACTAAAGCAGAGCTGTATGAATTCTACTGCTATAACTGGCATAACTGAAGAGTTTGTGAACTGGGGTGTCGCACACAGTGGTCGACTCAAAAGTGATAGTGACAAACATTTTCCTATGGCATACGTCCGGCATCAACACGATGATATGGTTCTTGAAAATGCCTACACCTTTTGGGAAAAACTTGGCGTTAATGATAGCAGTGGAGATATTATTGTATTGTTTTTAGGTACATTCACTAAAAGCTTTAATTTCGAAACAATCTTTGAAGCAGCAAAAAAACTCGAAGCCAGTAATATGACAATAAAATTTATATTCTGCGGCGTTGGAGCAAAAGAAGCATACATAGGCTCATCTTGTTCAAAATTCGATAACTGCATATTTGCAGGCTGGATAAATGCTGCTCAAATTCATGTTGCACTAAAACTTAGTGCTATAGGTATAGCTCCATACAAAGAAACACCTAATTTTATAGATAATATTCCTAACAAGCCCGCAGAATATATGTCTGAGGGTTTGATAGTTGCCACCAGTTTAACAAAAGGGGCGCTATTTGAACTCCTAAAGGAGAAAAAATGCGGTTTTTCGTATGGTGAAGATTCCAATATACTAGTCCGATATTTACTCAAATTAACTGAAAATCGGGAAGAATTGGTTATAATGCAGGAATTTGCAAATATTGCATTTGAAGCTCAGTTTAATGGAGATAAAATATACGAAAAATTTGTATCCTACTTAGAATATGGGGCAAAAAAAACTCAGTAACCGTATGTTTTCTATACATAACATATTTGGTCAAACTTATTTATTCTTTGGAGAAGAAGTATGCAAGCAATATCAGGCAAGGTAATCACTTACGAGCCAGGCCTAGTCGGAAAGATCGCACGTGCGATACTACCTATTTTACAAAAAATTCTGCCTTCAAAAGTATTCAAGCGCGTATATGATAATCTTTATTGGCTAAATAAACGCAGAATCTGGTTGTCATATTCTATTAGTTCCACGTTATTTGGCCTTTTTCTTAACAAAGAGATTAGAATCAAACAGTCACTTACACGTAAATTGTTACCCTATACTATGGGTGGATGGAAAGCATTAGAAAATGCTTTTGAGGTTGCCTCAAAAATAGAGAGGGAATCGATTGAAGGCGCTTTTGTAGAATGTGGTGTAGCTCAAGGTGGAACAGCGGCAATGCTTGCTTTAACCAGCCGGAGGTTAGGAAAAATACCTCGACAATGTTGGTTCTTTGATTCCTATGAGGGATTACCTGAGCCTACAGATGAAGATTACGAAGGTACAAAAGCCGGTGAATATATACAACCATTGGTAAAAGGTTCCTGCCTGGGGACTATCGAGCAGGTAGGTGATTTGTTACTTAATAAACTCAAAATACCAATGAAGGATATTCACCTCGTTAAAGGGTGGTTTCAGGATACGGTAGCTAGTCATAAACAGCAAGTGGGTCCAATTGCCATTCTTAGGTTAGATGGTGATTGGTATGAATCAACAAAAATACCACTAGAGAATTTTTATGATCAAATTTCCGATGGTGGTTGCATTATAATAGATGATTACGCAACTTGTTTTGGTTCTAGCAAAGCAGTTGATGAATTTTTATCAGGGCGTTCAATAAACACTGAATTGCTTGCTGATGGGCGAGGAGGAGCCTGGTTTGTTAAACCTTATAAAAAATAAACAATACGTTGTTTCAAAAATTAAAATGTTTGCAGAATAATCTAACTATTTTTATGTATTATAGTATTTCTCATGATTTCCTCAAAAATTACAGCGCCGGAATTATCTTTGGCTGTGAACAACTTGGTGGTTTTAAATGGGGGCAACTAGATATTAATGAAGTGATATATGCTATTGAACAAGCCGTTGATTCTGGAGTAAAGATTTTTGATACAGCTGATTGCTATGGTAAAGGCCAGTCGGAAGAAAGGCTAGGAAAAGTCTTGCAACCATACAGGAGTCAAGTTGCGATAGCCAGTAAGTATAGCGTTAGGTTTTCATCAAATGGAGTATATTATGACAGTAGTCCCGAATGGGCTACAGAGGCATTGCATGCTTCATTAAAACGCTTGGGTACTGACTATATCGACTTGTTTCAAATGCATTACTGGGACCAAAAAACCAATTTCGAAGATGTAATTTCCCAAATGGAAAAATTTATAGAGGCAGGAAAAATACGCTCCTATGGTTTCACTAACGTAAAAAAACTACCATCAAAATTACATGGCAATTCTAATTTTCAGACCATGTCACTGGAGTACAGTCTTGCTAACCGTTCAAATGAATTAGCAGCAAAAGATTTTAATTCGCGAAATTTCACTTTCTTTTCTTACGGAAGTCTTGGTCAAGGCGTGCTCTCTGGTAAATATGGAAAGCTATCAAAATTTTCTGATGAAGATAGAAGATCTAGACCTGAATACAAGAATTTCCATGGCCAAAACTATGAGTCAAATTTAAAGATTGTCGAAGTTATAAATAAATGGAGCAAATACCTAGACATACCTGTTCCCAGGTTGGCTCTAAGCTGGATTCGTAAAGCTATTCCTAATTCAGTACCAATTGTTGGAATAAAAAGTACAAATCAATTAGAGGGTGTATTAGGTTTGAAAGATTTTGATTTGCCAAACGAAGCCTTTAATGAATTCGATATGATTTCATCATAATTGAACATCCTTGCTTAACTCTTAAGCTATGAGTCGGGTTGGTTTGAATATAAGTTAGCTACAACAAAAAAAGATAAATACTCATTTATCTTTTTTTAAAATAAAGGTTCAAATATCTCAACAGAATTTTTGGATAAGTAATAAGAATGATCAGTATTATAGACTCTTTTCTGAAACGTAGCTTTGATTTTATTTTGGCAGTAGTCGGTCTACTAATATTGTTACCTGTTATATTAATTACGCTTTTAGTAGTTTGGCTAAATGATTATAAAAATCCATTTTACATTCATCAACGAATAGGTAAACATGGAATACCATTTAGAATGCTAAAAATTAGAACCATGGTAGCTGATGCAGACAAGGTCGGTGTAGATTCAACAAGTACTGATGATGATAGAATTACTGCGCCAGGACATTTGATAAGAAAATTCAAGCTCGATGAGCTAATCCAGCTTTTTAATGTAATTAAAGGTGATATGTCATTAGTTGGACCAAGACCTAATGTAGGCAGTGAAACTGTATTGTATACAGATGTAGAAAAAAAATTATTGAATGTGAAGCCAGGGATAACTGATTTGTCATCCATTGTTTTTTCTGATTTAGCGGAAATACTCCAGGGGGGTGAAGATGCCAACCTTACATATAATCAGTATGTAAGGCCATGGAAAAGTCGACTAAGTTTATTTTATATTGATAACAGGAGTTTTTGGCTCGATATTCATATTATTATGATTACTATAGTATCAATTGTCTCAAGAATAATCGCATTAAACGGGACAGGGTTAATTCTACGAAGATTAAAAGCACCTGCCGAACTCATTGAAGTTTCCAAACGTGATAAGCCATTGAAACCATATCCTCCTCCAGGTAGTGATAGAATAGTCTCCGTCAGGTAATGCTTTGTATGAGGTAGTACAAATGCAGTGCCAAGAAAGAAGAGCGTTGGTATTTTTTAAGATGGAATATTCAACACAACAGCTTATTTATTGCAATAGAGAACAAAATTATGAATGATTGGAGTTTAGGCGCTTTAGCCGATCCTTTGCAATACCAAAATTCAATTGACTTAAATGACCAAGAGATTGAAGTTTTGTTGGATCAATTAAAAGTTATGTTTCGCATCCGTATGGCCGAACACCGCTTGGCTGATGCAAGACGTGAAGGATTGGTTGGGGGGCCAGTACATCTTGGAGTTGGTCAGGAAGCTATAGCAGTAGGTGTGGCTGCAGAGTTACGAAAAACAGATAGGATATTTGGTGGGCATCGTTCTCATTCTCATGTGCTATCCATGGGTTCAAGTTTGCGTGGATTATTTGCCGAAGTGTTAGGAAAAGATACTGGTCTTTCTCGTGGGATGGGTGGTTCGATGCATCTTTGGGATAAACCAAATGGCTTTTATGGATCAGTGCCAATTGTAGCGGGCACAGTATCTTTAGCAGTAGGGGCAGCTTTAGCTGCAAAATTTCAAGGCAAGGGCGATGTTGGTGTAGCTTATCTGGGTGATGGTGCAGTAGAGGAGGGGGTGGTGCATGAGTCTTTAAATTTAGCAAGAATGAGTAAAGCACCAATTCTATTTGTTGTAGAAAACAATCTTTATGCAAGTCACATGCATATTTCCTTACGGCAGCCTAAAGAAGCAACAGCTCGATTTGCTGATGCCAATGACATCCCTTATGAAATTGTTGATGGAAATAACGTAGTAGAAGTTCGTAAGGCTGCGAATAAATTATTAAGTGGAGCTCGTACTGGAAACGGGCCTGGTTATCTGGAGGCAGTAACATATCGATGGTATGGTCATGTAGATTGGCGAGATGACATCGATGTAGGTGTTAATCGTTCAATTGAAGAAGTGACACAGTGGCGCAAGCGAGATCCAATATCGCGCTTAGTAGCAGGGTTGGAAAATGATGGCTTTATTGACTCTGATTATATCCCGCAGTTGGAGGCAGATATTGCTAATGAAGTTACAGAAGCATGGGAACTAGCACTGGGTGATCCTTATCCAGATGATTCAGCCCTATATTCACGTGTTTATGCCCGGAAAGAGGTTTGAATATGACATTAGCACGTTATAACTACGGGACAGCAATATTAGCAGCATTCGAATATCTACTTGATAAATATCCAGAGGTCTTCGTAATTGGACAAGGCTTATGGAGTCCATGGTATGTGGGTAATACTATGACTAACCTTGATAAAAAATATGGTGAAGACAGGATAATTGATACGCCTGTATCTGAATCTGCCAGTACAGGCGTTGCGGTTGGTGCTTCACTAGCAGGTATGAAACCGATTGTTGTTCACCCACGAATGGACTTTATGTTATATGCAATGGACGCGATTGTTAATCAAGCTGCCAAATGGTCTCACATGGTTGGGGGTCAGGCTAGCCCAGGATTAACTATAAGGAGCATTATAAATCGAGGTGGTGAACAAGGTGCGCAACACTCGCAATCATTACATGCATGGTTTGCCCATGTGCCAGGATTGAGAGTAGTCATGCCAGCAACTGTTGCAGATGCCCGAGATTTACTGATTGCTTCTGTTCTTTGCCCAAGCCCTGTAATGTTCATTGATGATCGTTGGTTATATGATTTAGAGGAGGAATTACCGCAAGTAAATGAACTAGACTTAGCATCAGAAAGGCCCAAATGCCTTGCTCAGGGAACTGACTTGACTATCGTTGCTTCGGGATATTCGACTCGATTAGCAATGGATGCTGTAAAGGAAATTAGTTCATTAGGTATTTCTGCAGATATTATTGACTTGCGTGTATTAAACCCTCTGCATCCAGAAATGATTGTCGAATCAGTTGCAAAAACACGGCGCATGCTGGTAATAGATGGTGGCTGGAGTACCTGTGGTATGGCGGGTGAATTGATTGCAAGTGTTATAGAACGAACTCCCCCAAATACTTTGTTAGCTCCTCCGCAGCGTCTAACGTTACCGAGTACACCTGCTCCTACAAGCCCGAAGTTAGAGAAAATATACTATGTCTCAACTGAACAAGTAGTGAGTAAAGTGAAAGAGCTGTTGATGTGCTGTTAGATGTTTTAAAATATTAATGTCTGATTTTATACTAGGAATATCTGCTTTCTATCATGACAGTGCGGCATGTCTGTTAAAGGATGGAGTTATATTAGCTGCTGCACAAGAAGAAAGATTTACTAGAAAAAAACATGATCCAGCTTTTCCTGAAAATGCTATTAAATATTGTCTTAACCACGGAGATATCCAAATATCAGACTTAACAAGCGTAGTATTTTATGATAAACCATTACTCAAATTTGAACGTTTGCTTGAAACATATCTTGCCTATGCACCCAAAGGTTTTCGGTCATTTATTTCAGCTATGCCAATCTGGCTTAAGGAAAAATTATATCTAAAAACTACACTTAAGAAAGAATTAGCCAGGCTAGGTGATGTTAAGCAAAATAATTTACCTCCACTATTATTTACAGAACATCATCACTCCCATGCGGCCTCAGCATTTTATCCAAGTCCATTTGATAGAGCCGCGATAATATGTCTCGATGGTGTTGGTGAATGGGCTACAAGTTCGATTTGGATAGGAGATGGAAATGAAATAGTACCTCAGTGGGAAATAAATTTTCCGCATTCGCTGGGGTTGCTCTATTCCGCATTTACTTATTATGCAGGATTTAAGGTTAACTCAGGTGAATATAAACTAATGGGACTAGCTCCCTATGGTGAGCCAAAGTATGTTGACTTAATTATGGATTATCTAATTGACGTCAAAGATGATGGCAGTTATAGGCTAGATATGAGCTATTTTAATTATACTACTGGCCTCACGATGACGAATAACAAGTTTGATCGTTTGTTTGGAGGGGCACCAAGAAAAGCCGAATCTAAAATAACTCAGCGTGAAATGGATATAGCAAAATCAATCCAGGTTGTTACAGAAGAAGTTGTATTAAAGCTCGCAAAATCAGTATATGAGGAATATAGCACAGATTATTTATGTCTTTCTGGTGGGGTCGCGCTTAACTGTGTATCAAATGGACGATTGTTAAGAGAAGGACCCTTTAAAGATATATGGATACAACCAGCAGCTGGCGATGCCGGTAGTGCCTTAGGTGCAGCTCTTATCGTTTGGTATGAATATATGGGTAAACCTAGAAAAGTGTCTGGCGGTGATTTTATGCAAGGTTCTTTTCTAGGACCTTCTTTCAATAATGAAGACATAACTCAATATCTTGATTCTGTGGGGGCAAAGTATAAATTTTTGAAAGATACGGACCTATTACACATACTTGCAAAAATATTGGAAGAAGAAAATGTTGTTGGCTGGTTCCAGGGACGTATGGAGTTTGGGCCAAGGGCATTAGGAGGGAGAACAATTATAGCTGACCCTCGTTCTAGTAATATGCAGTCTGTATTGAACCTGAAAATTAAAAATCGAGAATCCTTCAGACCATTTGCTCCAGCAATTAAGGCTGACAAAGTATCTGAATGGTTTTCTATTGATTGTAAAAGTCCATATATGTTATTAGTAGCATTTGTTAATAAAAGTAAACGCACGTTAATGACGGATGAGCAAGAAAAATTATTTGGTATTAAAAAATTAAATATTAAACGATCTGAAATCCCCTCTGTTACACATGTAGATTACTCTGCTCGAGTTCAAACTGTCCATCATGAAACCAATCCTCGTTTTTATAATTTAATAGATATATTCGAACAAAATACTGGTTGCCCTATATTAATCAATACGTCATTTAACGTCCGTGGAGAACCAATTGTGGGTAGTCCCGAAGATGCCTATAGATGTTTTATGCGTACAGAAATGGACTATCTGGTTATAGAAAATATTATTCTTGATAAAGATAGTCAACCGGAATGGAAAGAAAAGGATGATTGGCGTAATACGTTTGAGCTGGATTAGATATTATGGACTCACACTTAGATAAGTATGATAATGTAGGATTACGTAACTTCGCGTTTATAACAGGCACCATTGTAGTTGTTGTATTTGGATTAATTATCCCCTGGTTATTGAATAATGATTTTCCTAAATGGCCTTGGTGGATTGCTGTTCTACTTCTTATACCAGCACTTATCCGTCCTAAATTACTTTATCCTATTTATGTAGCCTGGGTAAAAGTTGGACTGTATCTCGGGTGGATTAATTCACGAATTATACTAAGCGTTATTTTTTATCTGCTTATTTTTCCAACAGGAATAGTTTTGTCATTGTTCGGGAAAGATCCAATGTACAGAAAACTGGAAGCTGAAGCAAAAAGCTATAGAGTTTTTAAAAAGAAAAGAGAGAAAAAAGATTTGGAGAGATTGTTTTAATGTTGGATTTAATAAAAGAGCTATGGGGTTTAATGAATGCGCGTAAAAAATATTGGTTGTTTCCAATTATTATCGTTATGTTATTGCTAGGCGCATTACTTGTATTTTCACAAGGATCTGTTGTGGCCCCATTTATCTATACAATATTTTAAAAGACAACATGTTTATATAGCACTTCATTGAAGCATAAGGAACTAATGTCAGGCTCAAGATTATCTAAGTGGATTAATGCAATCCTCAAGAAGAAGTATGGAGCGTATGGAAGAAGTGGTCATCGGTCGCGATGAGTAAGTGCTGCCACATCCACCCTCGCAGCAAACCTTTAAAAGTAAATTACAACTTGCGTTGGAGGGGGTTTGCCGCGCAAGAAGTTTAGGGCTTCAATAAGTCATGCAGGGAATACACATTATCCAATCTTCAAGTGGAGCAGTGGTACCGAAAGAGTCAGACATCGATAGACTTCGCTTTCCGGAAACAGAATCAGCAACGAAAGCGATCAATGTTTGCTAAGGTATTGTAATGTTGTGAAATGAATGTGACAAAGTATGACTAATTTTGAGTATAAATTTTTAAAATTCGCACAGGATAAAAAATCCTTTAACTTTATATAAAGTAAGAAATTTTTTTCATGAATAATATAATTAAAATTATAATTTACAATTTAATATTTTTATTAATATTTTTAGCAATTGGAGATTTTACTTTAGGCACTCTTCTTAACGACCCTGTTAAATATATGTGCAAAGATGAACGTCTACATCATATTTATTGTCCAGAGAGCGAGCGCGTGTACCGAATGAACAATGTTGACGGAGAAAAAATATTTAGAAGTTACTGGAATAGACAAGGTTTGAGAGTTAAGTTGTCAAATGAAAAATCAGATCGAATTGATACTTCTATGTTTGATGTGATTAATATTGGAGATTCTTTCATGGCTCAAAGGCAAGTTGAGTATGATGATAGGGTTTCTTCGGTTGTTAACAAACGATCATCTTTCAAGTCATTACAGGTCGGTGTAGGTAGTTGGTCAGTAATAAACTATAGAAATTGGATAGAAGATAATAAGTTAGCTAAAGGAGTAATAGTTAATGTGTTTATTATGGCGAATGATTTATATCCATTTGGTTACGGCATGTCTAATTATATGTACCATAAATATCTTGAAGAAAAGAATGGGAAGTTATATTGGAAAGACGCTAAAGAAGAAACGAGTTATTTTAAACGGTTTTTGGTTAACAATTCATATGTTTATCAATACATTAACCATAAAGAAGTTGCACATGATTATAGTAAAATTAAAAGTAAATATGAAGAGGTTGGAGTTTCGTATGATACCGTGCAAAGCGATTGTGATCTATTGCCAGAAAAAGATAGATATACACCATATGCATATTCACACATAATCATGGCATTTGAACGTCAATGTTGGCCAGAAGAAATGGGGGATAATTACCGTGTAACAATTGAAGATATTAACGGTATAATAAAAAACGTAAGCAAAGTTGATGGGAAAGTTAATATTTATATGATACCAAATGGCTGGGCAATGAAAAATGAGGTTCTGGTAGGGAAGCAGCACCCGACATATCAAATTGGAAAAGATGTAATTATAACGATGAATGGTCTTGTTAATGCTTTTAAAAATGATCTCGAAATTAATGTAGTTTCTTTAGAGGATTATATGAAGCAGATTAAGAGCAGTGAATCAAGGAATTTGTATTATCCTAATGATGCCCATTGGAACAAATTAGGCAGCGAATATGTCGCTAAGAAACTAATATATGACCTGTCACATTTATCTGAACAGAAATAGCCAAAAGTTATTAAAATCAATTAGAGAAGGTTATTGTGAAATATTTGATATAAATACTAAAATATGTGTATCAATCTTTAAGGATTATTTTGTAAACTAATTGTTCCTTCTTGATGCCAAAGATATTTCGAAACCTGACTAGTATGATGAGCCTTGACCGTCAGAAATGCTGCGTTAGATCAAACAGAAAAATATTTATTTTCTATGTCTTCTATAGAAAATAACTTTAATGTATAATTTCATAATTTAAGCATGCAGATAGAGCAAGATTATATTCTTAAGAAGCTTGGTCTAATTATATTGATATGAAGTCGATTATTCATAGGAATATTAATGAGAAACGAAACTCAACAATTGATAGGTTCGCTAATTCAAGTAGAAACCATTCAAACTCCGAATGTTTTCTGTGAGAAATCACAATTATGGAAAGGTATGCTATCTGAACGCAAAGAAGAATATACGTCTGAAATATTCGAAAATATTCTTAATCCGAATTCTGATCAAACTTCAGGTACATCAGATTGGCGTCGGGAGGTTTCTGATTATCTAATACAATACTTCGAAAGTTTTATTAAACCATCAATGATCGAAAAATATCCTATGCCTTCTACAGGTTCACCATCAGTATTTAAGCTTTTTGACTACGATGTTGCAACAGCATATTTATGGAATTTATCGAGATTTTCTCTTTGTAAAGAGATGCTTAATGGTAAAATAGATGACAAGAAACTGGATTTTGTTGAAATTGGTGCCGGGTACGGAGCCGCAGCCCTTATGTGGGTGCAAACCGGTTTAATAAGATCTTATACGATAGTTGACTTGAGTGAAAACATATTAAACTCAGCATATTATTTATCTGAAAACCTTAAGGAATGGAAAATAAATGTTTGTCGAAACCATGTTCTTGATAATTCACCAAACACAATAAATCTCGTATTACCAGGGTTAATAGAAAAAATTGATTCTTTGTCATTTGATGTTGCTATAAACAGCGATAGTTTAGGAGAGATGCCTGAAGACACTTGTAAAGCTTATGTAGAGTGGATTTACCAACATTTAAAACATAATGGCTTATTTTTTTCAAAAAATGGGCATAGACGTGGTACATCACACGTTGAAAAAGTTAGTGATTATGGGTATCAGAAATATACACTTGTCGACTTTCGTTCTAGTAAAGTGTGTTCATCATTATTTGATGATTTTTCACATGTGATACTTTTACAAAAAACTGGTCAATCCATGACATCTGAACAAGTTACAACGATCGAGACCATATCCAATCTGTTTAGTATTGGTTTGCTACAGGATATTGAGAGAATATGTACCATGTTTATTAATAATAAGCTGGGTGAGGAGGAAATTTTCTTTTTATCTGAATGTAAAAAATACTTTAATGGCGAAGAATCTATTCAGGTTCAAGGAAGTTATTCATACCTCCTTAAATACTGTATTGCAATCAGGGAGGCAGCAGAGAAAAAAAGATATAATTCTGGTCTTGTGGAATATCTGTCTACTGGAGCAAGTTATATTGCTAAAGTTTATTGTATCTTATTTTTACTCTATTTTAAGAAATCCCCAGAGTTATCAAATAATCATCATGGTGCAGGATTTACACTATATGTCCAAGATATAGTGCCCTTCGAAAAATATGGATTCTTGAACAGATGGCTAAGATACAGGATCCGGTTTGATTGCATCAGAAAAAAAACAACTCCGTATAAAAAATGGAAACCATCGTTTATCGTTCGTTTAAAAAACCTATTATTTAATATATTAGAAGGTAGGTTCGTTCGACCAATTAAATAATATTGTTTATAGATGGTATTTGTGAGAATACAATAGCGTTATTTTAGCAAGGGTTTCTTAATACTAACGTACGCATCTGGGCAACAACACCCTTTATTGTACCTAAACTTCTGTCAGCGTACTTCCTGAGTGAAATATTAAGGAGGTGCATATGAAAGAAGTGAAAAACGATTAAAACCTGCTAGCCGGGCAATTTGGAAACAGCGAGTCGATAACTGGAAGAACAGTGGCCTGTTGCAAGTCGAGTTTTGCAAACAGAATAACCTCAAACCATCGAGTTTTTATTACTGGCGCTACATTTTTCGGCAAGCGTCAGCGTCAAAAAGAACAAAGGCAAGATCGACAACGGGTAAATCAGATTTTATACCCGTGAAGATAAGCACATCACTAAGTGATGTTGGTGCTTCGCTGCGGCGATATCACATTACACTGTGTCGATACCGTACCAGCAGAGAAATTCTACCTGTGGGCCAAAGCACTGAGAAAAGCGACATGTTCACAATAGGCCCGCATGCCAGGTCTATGTTGCCCGTAAACCGTTGAATTTTAGCAAAAAAATTGATGGTTTATCATTGCAAGTGGAAGACATATTGTGCTTGAATCCGCTCTCGGCACATGTTTTCGTATTTCGAAACCGCACCCGAGATAAGGCAAAGGTATTGTACTGGGTATCCGGTCAAACTAGGGCGTGAAAATGGTGGACCTGTTCCAAAATCAGATCGCAGTGGATTATCGGCAAATTGTTGCTCTCAAACCCTAGGCGTTAATTGAATAACAGCACTGGCAGGATGTTAACTGACTCGCTGCAATACGCCAACAAGATAGGTGTAGGGATCCATTCCCTGCATTACAGGTCACGAGTAAACTTTGTATGATACCAACCTGTTTTGCTCCTATCTCTGTCCAACAAAAAAGCCAGTTCTTTCGTTTATGGAAACGTTTCCATAAACGAAAGAACTGGTTGTTTTCAGGCGGTCCCCGAGGTGCAGAGGCCAGTGTCTTTATGTATTCATTAATTGAAACAGCACGAGCGAGCGGTTGGGAACCAAAAGCCCTATTTGCAAACACTCTTTGAGCGCTACCCGCATACCACAAATGATGAACAGTGTCGCGCTTTGCTTCCCCCTGTTTTTAAAACCGGGCAAATAGTTTAGGTTGGGGTAATCCTGTTGTTCGCCGGATGCTTACTATTAAAATACATAAATATGGCGAGCAGGTTAGAAAAGAGCTATAATTCAGCCAATTAGCTACAAAATAAGTAACTTCTCAAAAAGTTGAGGGAAAAACTTGCAAATTGGCGAACATTATTTAAACTTCTACATATTCAATAGCTTATAATGGACAGCTAGAACAAATGAGCACTGGATCACCGAAGGTACCCAAAATAGACGAATCTGAACGGACCTCTTTAGTGACGCAACTATTGGAAGTAGCGCAACAGCAAACTGAAATAATTCAAGAATTACGTGACGAAATCGCGGTGCTCAAGGGAAATAAACCCAAGCCAAAATTCAAGCCCAGTAAAATGGAAACCGGCGATAAGAGTGCCAACTCAGAAAAGCAATCTGGTACAGGAAAACGCCCAGGCTCCGCCAAGAAAAAGAAAACATCTGAGCTTCTCATCCATAAGACAACGATTATTCCCGCCAACAACATGCCACAAGGGAGTCAATTCAAAGGATACAAAAACTTTGTTGTGCAGGGGATTATTATAGAACCACACAACACACTCTATCGAATGGAACGCTGGCAAACCCCTGATGGCTCATACGTCCAGGGGGAAATACCAAAAGAAAATCACGGTCATTTCAGTGCATCCTTAGTCAGTTACATACTTTATCAATACCATCAGTGCCATGTTACACAGCCCTTGTTGCTTGAACAATTGCGTGAAATTGGAATAAGGATATCCAGTGGTCAGTTGAACCGTACCTTAGAATTAAACAATGCGTCTTTTCACGCCGAGAAAACGGAACTACTCACTACCGGGTTGGCAGTCAGTCCGTATATCCAGGTTGATGACACAGGAGCACCTCACCAAGGAAAAACGGGGATCTGCACCTATATAGGCAATGACTGGTTTGCGTGGTTTCAAAGTACTCGATCGAAAAGTCGCATCAATTTCCTTGAACTGTTACGCAATAAGCAAACCGAGTATACGCTTAATGAAGCCGCATTTAATTATAGGGTGGAACACAAACTCGCGTCTGAACCGCGACAAAAGTTACAGACACACAATCAAACGGTATTTGCTAACGAGACACAGTGGCAAGCGCATTTGACCGATTTGGGAATTACAAAGAAACACCCCATTCGCACATCAACAGAAGGGGCGTTGATTGGTAGTATTGTTGAGAATGGTTTAAACCCCGAGATGGTTATTCTTAGTGATGATGCGGGCCAATTTAACATTCTTCTTCACGCGTTGTGCTGGGTACATGCAGAAAGGCTCATACATAAACTCATTGCGCATAATGAAGAACAACGTTTAGCGTTAGACAGTATTAGAGGGCAGATATGGGATATATATGCTGAACTAAAAATCTACAAATTATTCCCGTCTATCGAGAAGAAACACGAACTTCAAAAGCAGTTCGAGCATATTTTCACAACAAAAACCTGTTTTGTGACATTGAATCTTGCGTTAAAACGTCTGCACAAAAACAA
>CAZBLA010000009.1:0-16203 GCA_964492665.1 Microcaldota archaeon | reverse complement strand
ATGCAGAGGAAGCCTACACCTTTAGGTGTAGGAGGATGTCACCGCTACAATTTAACATTCCCATTCAAATGAAAAGTTGATTACACTTTTGATTCTGGACTATCCTTAGGATTTATTTGATAAAATGAAATAAATCAAAAACATATTATTTATTCGTAAGTCAGATCCTAAAAAATAAGTAGATAACTCCCATATGGCCATCAATATGATCCAATCTGCCAACAAATAAAAATAATATAAAACTTAACTTATAAAGATCACTACTTCGTGTAATAACCTATAAAAATCACTATCTTACTTTTTATGATAACAAAAACATCCGGTCCCACAACGGATCCACTTTTGACGTTGCAGCTACTAACGAAAGGATAATACCTGAAGTCCCATTGAGAATTCCTGGATTGTCTCTGTATTCTAAGTCAAAATCACGATATCCAAATCTTGCTTTTTCATCATATTTTGCTAATATCTCATTGATCATACATCTACTTTGTTGTTTATACATCTCTTGATTTGTAAGTCGATACAACCTTAAAGAGGATTGCAATACCCCAGAAATTCCATGACAGAATGTCGAAGAATTAATTTTAGTTATTTTTACGGGTTTGTTATACGCTGCTATCATAGTTTCCTTTGCTATATCCCTATACTTCCTTTTTTTTGTCGCGATTCCTGCCATTTGCATTGCTACAGCTATTCCTGGATTTCCATAACACCACGCACTTCTTGATGCAGTGCTTGATATACTGGCACCCATCTTATACGGCCAATTGACACCATAACCATCATCGATTCTATTGTCAATAAACCATTCTGCAATCTGTTCTATAGATTCCTTAAGTCCTTCTTCCTCTATGAAATTGATTGAACTTAATGACAACACTGACAATACTCCTGCCATTCCATGTGCCATCCCAAAATCTATCTCTTTCTTACCCCTTTGGGATTTAACAAAATAAAAATAAGACAAATTCTTATCTATCAAAATTCTTCTTATGATTGGTCTTAAAAGTCTAGACAACTGTTTTTCTTTGTTATGATACAACAAATATGCTGATATCCCTATTACTCCAGAAACTAAATCAAAATAATCTCCCGATACTTCTCTCGTTTTTAATGAAATTCTTTTAGAAATCTCATCTAATTCCCGAAATATATATCTATCTACTTTTTTTATAAATTTGATATATCTACCTTCTTTTTCACCCGATAAAATTGAAGTAGTAAATGCAACCCCCACCAAACCAGAAAATAAAGATACACCAATATATTGTTTGGAAATAATTTTTGAATAAAATTTCATATATTCGTGGGCTACATAATCCCAATTATTTTTTGGATATGCTGCATCAAGATATCCAGCTGTAAGTGCAATACCCATTCCACCTGTAGCCAAAGTATAATTAATATTTTTTATGAGTTTTATTGGATTATCTCTCTCTTCTATACCCCTTCCAAAAAGTTTAGTAGTACTCTGTTTTATCACGTCATAGATTGCTCCATCCGTATCTTTTATTATTGGGTTCCACTTTCTCATATTCACACAACAAATCTCTCAGATCTTATATAGTTATATCTTACTTACATTTATGATATAATATTTTCATGCATAACTACTAAATCGGATTCTATATCCATTACATTTTATAAAATATATTTTCCCACTTTTTTCATTTGATATCTATTAATGGTAATTCCTATTCCAATACGTCTACTAAATTTATTACATATTCCACTGATCAAAAACAACATTCAGACATTTCTATGAAAACATAATCCCCATTTATAAAATCGGATTACATCTCCTGTATGATAACTAATGCAAGCTCAATTTTCCACTATCAATACTATACAATCCTATACCTATCTTGAGTTCACCATCCATAAATTTTTCATTGATAATGCTATTTTTTAGTATAGTTCTCTCCTGCGCTTTCGCATTATCTATAATTGCATTATCCAAATTATCTCTATTCTCTATGTCATCTACAATATTTTTATATATACTACATACCAATCTATCTAATGACGTATCTATCCTCAGATTATTGTCCGTATTAGTCATTCCAAACATTTTTTGTGCTTCTGTAACTGCACCACATTTCGTATGTGCCATAATAAATATATTTTTTGTATTCAAATGGATTACAGCATATTCTATAGATGCAAGTGCACTCTCATCCACCACTCCACCAGCTACCCTTATTTCAAAGAATTTTCCTAATCCCTGATCCATCACTATACTAGGAGTTATCCTAGAATCCGAACACGAAATTATCACATAATCTGGATGTTGGGAATCTTTCAACATCCTATATTCTACATTTGTTTTGAGGAATCTTTCATTCGCTTCTAAAAGTCTATTAAATATTTTTTCCGTCACCAAACCACTTCTAACATAATTCTACTAACATACATAAATGGTTAAAAATGCATCATTAACAATATCCTATTTTGAACAAGATACCAAAATCGCAATTATATATTAATCTATTATCTAATATAAAATTATAAATAAGTATTTCAATACAATCTTATTACATTTATATCAAATATGTCGCTTAAACGAAATGTTTTACAAATCATCTGTCTTTGGGATTCTAATGCAAAAAAAGTATGACCTCATAATTGTGGGTGGCGGAATAACAGGAAGTGCCTTACTTTACACCATGTCTAATTATACAAATATCTCAAGTATACTGCTTATAGAAAAACACGAAAACCTTGCACTTTTAAATTCTAATCCAAAAAGTAACAGCCAAACCTTACATTTTGGAGATGTTGAAACAAACTACACACAAGAAAAGGCAAAGATAATCAAAGAGGAAGCCACAAAGATCTTAAAATATTGCGATACCCTAAATCCAACAGAAAAAAATTCTATAATAAAAAAATGTCAAAAAATAGTTCTCGGAGTCGGAGATGAAGAAGTTAACTCTTTAGAAAAGACTTATGAATCAGGAATAAGTAAACTGTTTCCAGGACTCAAGAAAGCATACAAAAACACTCTACTTAAAATAGAACCAAATGTGGTAAAAGGAAGACAAAAAGATGAGAAGATAATGGCTCTCGTTTCTGCTAAAGGCTATATGGTAAACTTTGAAAATCTTTCAAAGTCTCTAGTTAAAGATGCTATCAAAAATCCAAAAGCCAGAATAGATATCCTATTCAGCACACATGTATATTCCGCTTCAAAGAAAAAAGACATATATACACTATTAACAAACAAAGGAACGTTTAAATGCGAGTTTGTTGTGTTTGCTACTGGAAGTTATAGCCTCCTATTCGCAAAATCACTAGGATGTGATAAAAACCTTTCGATAATCTCTGTAGGCGGAAACTATTTTGTATCTAAACGTATCCTTAACGGTAAAGTATATAGAGTACAGAAAGGAGGAATACCTTTTGCGGCAATACATGCGGATCCAGACATAACAAATCCAAACATAACAAGATATGGACCCACAGTAACATTGCCTTTAGAACTTGAAAGAAAAGGTAATACATCTATTGATTATCTAAGGTCTTTTGATTACGATATTAAAACAGCCGATACCCTCTTTGATGTTTTAATGAATAAAGACATACGCAGAATAATTATGACAAATGGAGTTTATGGAATACCTCTAATAGGAAAAAAATTCTTCTTCAAAAATGAAGTTAAGAAGATAATTCCTTCAATAAAATATGAAAATTTGTGGTATGGACGAGGTATGGGCGGAATAAGGCCGCAAGTAATAGATGAAGACAAACGATTTTTTGCTTTAGGTGCATCAAAGGCAATAAAAGACAAAGCAATATTCAATATAACCCCTTCTCCAGGTGCTACATCCGCTTTGGGAAGTGCTTTAAACGATCTTAAATACATTTCTGAAAAATTAGATATTAAAATCTTAATAAATAAATACGAAAAGATACTCGGAAAATATAGATGATGGAATGAAATACAATCTAATCTGCACTAACTGCAAAGCACATTATGATAGTTCTTATCCTAAACAAATATGTGATAAATGCGGTGATGGGATATTAGAAGTAATCTATAATAAATTAGATAGACCCAAAAAAATTACGAAATTCTGGGATATGGAATCAATACTTCCCGATTCAAATTATAAACATTACCTTCTAGGGCAGACACCCCTAATCAAAAGCTACGAATCAGAAAATCTTATGCTTAAATTGGAGTTTATCAATCCAACACACTCATTTAAAGATAGGGGATCAATAGTCGAGATAGCAAAGGCAAAAGAGTATAAATACAAAGAAGTCGTTTGCGCATCTACTGGAAACATGGCCTACTCAATAGCATACTACGCCAAACTTGGTGGGATAAAATCCCATATATTCATAAGTAAAGAAGCGAACAGAGAAAAGATAAGAAACATAAAGAAAACACACGATGCAAAAATTACGGAAATAGACGGAGATTTCACAACTGCACAGAAAGAGGCATTGCAATACTCTAAGGATAACGACGTATTTCTTACTGGAGATTACTGTTACAGGAAAGAGGGGCAGAAAACTGTGAGTTATGAACTTTTTAATCAGCTCAAAAGTTTGACACATATTATCATCCCAATAGGTAATGCCACCTTATTCAGTGGTATGGCCAAAGGATTCATAGAAATGAAAAGGATGTCAATGATACACACATTACCTACATTCATAGGTGTAGAAGCTACCGGCTGTTCTCCTATAGTAAAAGCACTAAACAACAGGACACAAATAAAATATATGAGACCAAAAACAAATGCGGATGCTATTGCTGTCGGCATGCCCACTTTCGGAAACCAAGCGATATCTGCAATAAACAATACCAAAGGAACTGCAGTATCAGTTACGGATGGTCTCCTTATTTCAGAACAGAAACGATTCTTATCCGACTATGGTCTCATGATAGAATTAGGGGGTATCGCAAGCCTTGCAGCATGGAGAAAATTATCATTTATAAATACTAACAAGACCATCGCAGTGATAACCGGATCTAATGTTTGAAAACCCAAAATGAAACTTTCACACTATGAACAATATAGGTAATATTGTACATTTCTACAAAGAGTAAGATATATAGTTTTTATTTGTATAAATTTAATACTTATATTCTAATGTGGTGAGTTATAATGTTTGAAATAAAAATAGATGATGCACGATACTGGAAAAATTGTGTTACTGCCATAGTTAAACTAGTCAGCGAGGGAACATTTAATATAACAAATGAAGGAATCTTATTGAGGGCAATGGATCCTTCCGGAATAAGTATGATATCCTTTTTCATTCCAAACAAAGCATTTTCAAAATATAATATAGATAAACCCCCAGCAAATGTTGGATTGAATCTAGAAAATTTCGATAGAATATTATCAAGTGCAAGATATGGAGAACAAGTAATGATGAAAGATTCCAACGGAAGATTTTCTATAGAGTTTATAGGCAAAAATACCAAAAGAAAATTCAAGCTGCCTATGATAGAAATAAAGAAGGACGTGGAGAAAGAACCAAAAGTGGAGTTCGAATCTAACATTTCTATGAAAAGCGAATCTATCAAAGATATATTGAAGGATGCATCACTGCTTTCCACTTATATCGGGTTTAAGACCGATAAAAACTCTCTTATTGTATTAGCTAAGGGAGATGCGGGAGAACTCGAGGAAGAACATCTAACTTCTACAGATTCAATAAACAAGCTCAACATAAAAAAACCTTCTTCAGTAACCTTTAACTTAGAATATCTTGAAAGAATGGTAAGCGCATGCCCTTCCGGCAATCTTATCAATTTATCTCTCAAAACAGATGAACCAGTAAAAGTGGATTATAAAATAGGAGATGCAGATATTGTATACTATCTCGCGCCATACATGGAAAGCTAACTTTTATCTCCAAACAATATAATTGCTGTATTTATCAGGGCTATATGCGAATAACTCTGCGGAAAGTTACCTATCAACTCTCCTGTATTCTGATTTATATCTTCAGAAAGTAATCCCAACCGGTTGGTGTGTTTTAAGACATTCTCAAACAAATGTATAGCTTCCTTCCGTTTCCCTGATAAATAAAGTGATTCTATAAGCCAGAAAGTACATGCTATGAACGAATTGTTCGGAACACCAAAATCCCCCTTATTTAAATACCTTTTCAAAAATCCCTTCTTAAATAATCTTTTTTTGACCATACTGATTGTTCCAACCATTTTAGGATCATCATACTCTATAAATCCAAAATATGGAATGAGCAACAGACTCGCATCTATCCTTTTGGAACCATAATATTGTACAAACGAGTTCAGTTCTTTATCGAATCCTTTTTCCATTATATCCTTCTTTATCTTGTTAGCTTCTCTTTTCCATCCCTTTATGATGTCTTTTTTGCCAAATATTCCCGCTAATTGTATTCCTTTATCAACCGCAACCCAGGAAAGCACTTTCGAAAATACAAAGTGCTGCTTTATCTTCCTGAATTCCCAGATACTTCTATCTTTCTTATACCATTCGTTTATTGCAGATTCCACAAGACCATATATTATCCTCCATTCTCCGCTTTTTATTTCATGTTCTGAATTATATTTCACATAAAAAGTATAAAGCGCATCAAGAACTTCTCCGAATATATCTACTTGGCGTTGTTTGTAAGCTGAATTTCCTATCCTAACAGGCTTCGAATCTTCATAACCCTCAAGATAATCCAATGTCCTCTCCGTCAAATCCCTTTCTCCATTCACTTTGAATACTGGCTGAAAATTTATTCCGCATTCCGCATAAACCCTACTTATCCATTTAATAAATTCATGCGCAACCTCACGTTTTCCGATTCTTAACAATGCAAGAACTGTAAATGAAGCATCCCGTATCCAACAGTACCTATAATCCCAATTTTTCACTCCTCCCACCTCTTCAGGAATTGATGTTGTAGGAGCTGCAATTATGGCACCCGTATCATCATATGTTAATAGTTTAAGCGTCAGAGCAGAACGTTCAATATATTTATGGTAAACCTTTGGGATATTCGCGGTGTTTATCCATTCCTCCCAGTAAGATCTTGTTTTATCCAATTCAGATTTTACTTGTTTTATATTTATACTCTCCCTCATTGTGTTATATGCAAGAGTTATGAACGCATCATTTTTGAGTATGATAGATTCCGACTTAATTATCTTTTTCTTATCCATATCTGTATATATGAAAATCTTTTCATTTTTATGTTTTATAAATATCTTATTTTTTTCTATCAAGATCTCCTCTGGATTATATCTCCCATATTCAAATCTCGGCTGTATCCTAACGACAATCTCCGGATTACCCTTCCTTACAAATATAATTCTATGCAATTCCGATTCTTTTTTTATCGTATTATTCTCTTCATAATACGGAAAATAATCCACCACCTCGAATTCCGCATCATCACTCCTAAATGTTGTTTTTAAAATATTTGTTTTATCTATATAACTTTGTGATATCCTATACTCTCCAACCGGATATATCTCAAAGTTCCCACCTTTCTTTTTATCCAATAATTTTGCAAATAGCGATGTGGAATCGAAACGAGGAAAACATAACCAATCTATAGACGCTTTATCGGATATCAGTGCAGCAGTCCTACAATTACCAATTATTCCATAATCAAGATTCATAAACATGCCTTTATTTTTATTTAAAACTAGACTAATATGTTTCGAAAATTTATAAAACCTATCAGTTCTATCAATCCCTTTCAATCCACTACTTTCTCCTAACATAAAAAACTCAAATATATGCTTTTCATCCATCTTAACTCTTAACTACCTAAAAGTTGTTTGCTATACTGTTCAATCCATACCTGCAGGATTAATATATGTTTAGAGATATTAACATATTGTGTTGTTATGCATATTACGGATATATCTATGGAAATTAATGAAAATATGCTAACTTATCCTAAAAATCCAAAACCAAAAATTCAAAGATATTCATCCATACCAAAGAATGAAACGAACGAATCACTTATATCATTCGGCAGCCACACGGGTACTCATGTTGATTCCATGTCCCATATATCCAAAAATGGCAAATCTACGGATACTCTCCCATTAGAATCTTTTTATGGAACTTGCAGAGTTTTAAACCTCATTGATGTAGGAAGAATGATAAAAAAAGAACATCTGATAAAACATAAAATAAATAAAAATGAGATAATACTTCTAAAGACCGAAAATTCCGAAAAGCAATACAAGAAATTCAGAAAGAACTTTGCATATCTCTCTTTAGATGCTGCGAAATACCTTGTGAAAATAAGAATCAAAACTCTGGGAGTTGATTATTTAAGCGTGAAAAGGTTCGGAATGGATGATAATGTACATAAATTAATAATAAACAACATGACACTTTTTGAAGGCCTGTATCTTAAGAATGTTACATCTGGAAGATATCTTTTTGCCGGTCTTCCATTAAAGATACATTGTGACGGTTCTCCAGCACGAGCAATCCTAATAAAAACGTGATATTATGAAAGCACTCACAATCATCCCGAAAAAAGAAGGTAGCATACTATTGAGGGATATACCCAAACCATTAATAAAAAAAGGAGAAGTTCTGATCAGAGTTTTACATGTAGGTCTTGATGGTACGGACAAAGAAGTAGGAGAAGGGTTATATGGAGAATCTCCAAAAGGATCTGAATTTCTTATTGTTGGACATGAAGCTATAGGAATTATAGAAAAAACAAACACAGTGCAAGGATTTCATGTTGGAGATCATGTTGTTGCCACAGTCAGAAGACCAGATGATTGCATAAACTGTGTCGCTGGAGAATCTGACATGTGCATCAAGGGAAATTACAAAGAGAGAGGTATAAAAGGTCTGCACGGATATTTGTCTGAATATTATAAAGAAAAACCAGAGTGGCTTGTCAAGATACCTTATAAATTACAGAATATTGGTATGCTGCTGGAGCCTATGAGCATAGCCGAAAAAGCAATAATCCAATCTTTTGAGATTCAGAAAAGGTTGGTATGGAGACCAAAAACTGCTGTGATTTTAGGAAGCGGAAGTCTAGGGATAATGGCAGCACTTTTGCTGCGTATACGTGGTATTGATGTGACTATAGTGGATAGAACAGAAAGACACAAGATCAAGTCCGGAATTTTTAGGACTACAGGAATGCGTCACATAAATTCCGAAAAAAGAGACATATCTGATATACCAAAACTTCTAAAACGAAACATAGATATAGTTCTAGAGATGACCGGAAATCCACAAGTCGTAAAAAAAGCGATCAGTATTGCAGGAAAGAACAGTTCTGTATCCCTCTTAAGCGTTACCGGAAATTCTTTCGTCGAAAATCTCGATTTTGGAAGATTCAATTATGATATGGTAATGGGAAACAGGATAATAGTGGGCATAGTAAATTCAAACAGGAGATATTTTGAAGAAGGTGTAAAAGACATGCAAAGGATAGAGAAGAACTTTCCCGGAGTTTTAAGATCTCTCATAACCAAAAGAATAATGCTCAATGACTTTTCATCTTATGATATTCTGCACGACAGATCACAGATAAAAGTGGTTGTGGATGTGGGTGTTTGAATGGTAAAAATGTACATAAATGGGGAATGGATAACTTCAATAGATGGCAAATCTGAGCATGACACAAATCCAAGCACAGGAGAGAGCATCTGTAATTTCCCTTCTGGGAAAAAGGAGGATGTTGACAATGCAATCGATTCCGCAGAGAGCGCTTTTTTCAGAGAGTCAAACCGCACATCCAAAGATAGGGCAAAACTCCTTTACAAAGCAGCAAATTTAATAGAAGATAAACGTTCGGATCTAGAGAAGATACTTATTACGGAGAACGGAAAAATCCTTAAAGAAGCTAAAGAGGAAGTTGACGGTGTTCTAGATCAGATAAGATATTATGCTGGATTCGAAAGGAAGATAACCGGAGAAATTGTTGAAGGGGATACGACCAAAAGAAAAATATTTCAATATAAAGTGCCATACGGCGTGGTTGTTGCAATAACACCATGGAATTTCCCGGCAGCTATGGTTGTAAGGAAAATATCTCCAGCACTCCTGACAGGAAATGCCGTTGTATTGAAACCGAGCAGCGATACTCCAATGAGTGCAGAGTGGATAGTAACCAAATTCGCGGAAGCAGGATTCAATGACGGAATACTCAATCTTGTGACAGGGAAAGGTTCAGATATCGGTGATTATCTAGTATCGCACAGAAAGGTGTCTTTGGTCACTATGACAGGTAATACATCCACAGGACAGAGGATAATGAGATCAATCTCTGAAAATATGGCTAAACCCATACTGGAATTGGGTGGAAAAGCTCCCTTTGTCATATGGAAGGACGCTGATCTGGATTCAGCTCTAAAATCATTGTTATGGGCCAAATACTATAATTCCGGCCAGTCATGTGTGGCTGCCGAACGCTTATATCTCCATAAAGAAATATATGACAAGTTTATGAAAAAATTTGTTTCAGCATCCAAGGATCTATCTGTCGGAGATCCCACCTCCTCTGATATGGGCCCTCTAATAAACAGCAATGCTGTAGAGAGTGCAGAATCCTTCATAAAAAATGCAGTAGACGAAGGAGCCAATATTGTTTATGGCGGTAAGAAACCAAAATTCAGCGGGACACTAAACAAAGGTTTCTTCTTCCAACCTACAATAATTGATGGAGTGAAGCAGAAATCCAGGATTGTTCAGGAAGAAATATTCGGTCCCATAATATCCGTGATGCCTGTCGAAAATGAAGACGACACGATAGAAAAAATGAATGATTCCAAATATGGTTTGGCTTCCTATCTATTCACATCAGATTATAATTTCGCTTATAGGACACATGAACATGTCAGATTCGGTGAATTATACATAAACATGCCCGGCCCAGAATCTTCACAAGGATATCATACGGGATTCAGACTTACTGGACAAGCAGGCGAGGGTAGCAGACAGGGAATAGAAGAATATGTGAAACTGAAAAATGTCTATATCGATTATTCATAAAAGGCGATTCATTGAAAAACAACAAAAGATCCGCAGGATTATACCAAGGAGTTTCAAGATCTCCAAACAGAGCATACATGAAAGCTATGGGCTTGTCGGACGCTGATCTATCCAAACCAATAATAGGTGTCGGAGCAGCATGGAGCGAAGCCGGTCCATGCAATCTACATACCCTCATATTAGGAAGGAAAGCAAAGGAGGGAGTATATTTCTCTGGCGGAACCCCTAGAATGTTCACTACACCTGTAGTAATTGATGGAGTAGCCATGGGATCCGAAGGAATGAAATACTCCCTAGTGAGTAGGGAACTAATCGCAAACACTGTAGAAATGTCAGTGAATGCTCATTCATATGATGGTTTTTTTGGAATTTCAGGTTGTGACAAAACAAGTCCCGGAATGCTGATGGCTATGGCAAGAATGAATATTCCTTCAATAATCCTCTATGGCGGTACAACCTTAAATGGAAATTTAGACGGAAAGACCATAACTATGCAAAACGTCTTTGAAGCTGTCGGCTCCTATTATAATAAAAAGATGAGTGCTGATCATCTTAAAAGATTAGAAGATAATGCTATACCCAGCATCGGAACATGTGCTGGGTTGTTCACTGCTAATACTATGGGCATGATGACAGAAATATTAGGAATGGCGCTTCCGGGAAGTGCATCAATTCCAGCTGCATATGGTAAAAAAGGTGATTTCGCTTTCGAGAGCGGAAAGATGCTGATGTCTGCGATGGATGCAGGATTAAGGCCAAGAGACATACTGACTTTCGAAGCCTTCGAGAATGCTATCAGCGTCGTAATGGCCAGCGGAGGTTCAACTAATGCTGTTATACATCTGATAGCTATAGCGCATGAAGCCAGAATCAAGTTAAGTATTGATGATTTCGATAGGATAAGCAAAAAAATCCATGAAATAGCCAATATGCTTCCTGGCGGAAAGCATACAATGGAGGATCTTGATGGTATAGGCGGCGTTCCTGCAATAATGAAAAGACTATTGAAAAACAAACTGCTGCATGGGGATGCCATCACAATAACAGGCAAGACACTCATTAAAAATCTAGAAAATATTCCTATTTCTAAAACTCAGAATGATGTATTATCCGAATACACGCATCCTTACAGAACTCATGGAGCATTGAAGATACTTAAAGGTTCATTATCTCCGGAAGGATCTGTGATAAAGGTATCGGCATCGGAAATCACGGAACATAAAGGTCCAGCAAAAGTGTATGATTCAGAGGAAGAAGCTTTTGATGCAGTAAACTCCGGTGCAGTGAAAAAGAAGGATGTTGTTATCATAAGGTATGAAGGACCTAAAGGAGGGCCAGGAATGAGGGAAATGCTCACTGTAACAGCAGCCATAATCGGAAAGGATCTGGGAAAGGATGTTGCATTAGTGACAGACGGAAGATTCTCCGGAGCAACCAGAGGATTGATGGTGGGGCATGTCACACCAGAGGCTTACGTCGGAGGTCCGCTCGCGGTAGTAAAAAATGGCGATATCATAAGCATAGATACCATGAAAGGAACAGTGGACATCCAGATTGATGACAAGACTCTGGCAAAACGACTAGATGACTGGAAGCAGCCAAAACCAAAACATGTGTCCGGACTGCTAGCCCAATATGCACTGCTTGTCGGTGACGCATCACATGGTGCAGTGTTTGTTGTATAACAATCATCATTTTTGAAGTATTCTATCTATACTTCCATTTATTCCTTTTCCCTCATCTATGTTCTCATTATCATATATTTCTAGTATATTCGTCTCATCTCTAGCCATTATTCTTTTGTAGAACAAATAATTGTATATTCTTGGAAAATACTGTTCTGATAACAGATTCATGACTCTTACCAGTTTCATCTGGTACTCTGTCGCTTCTTTTGTATTTTTCTTTTTGAATGTATTATACACTTTTGCTGCAATATCCATAAAGTTCGTAGTCCCACAAATCCCACCGGATGCTCCTATAGACAAAGAGGAAAGGAGAAGGTCGTCCTGCCCCTGCAATATTGGAATCTTATTCTTGATCACAGCCATATAATATGCAAACTTCCTGAAATCTCCACTGCTCTCTTTCAGTCCGATTATGTTATTGTGCTTTTCTACTAATCTGAGTATGGTGTCCGGATAAATCCAATTACTTGTAAGCTGCGGTATATTGTAAAGTATCACTCCACTGTCTATCTTTGGAATCACTTTATCGTAATAATTAAATATAGATTTTTGATTGAGTCTCATGTAATAGGGTGTAGGCACTATGACCGCATCAGCTCCGACATCTATCGCATAATCAGCCACTTCCACTGTCTCCTCTATCGAGTTTCTACCCACCCCCACAAAAAATTTCAATTTCTTGTTCACATCCGAAAAGGCGGATATAACATCCTTATGCATTTCGATGCTTAATATCGGAGCATAACCTGTCGAACCTGTAGGAAACATTCCATCAACTTTCGATTTTATCAGAAATTCGACTAGTTTTTGGACAGCATCATAATCTATAACTCCTTTTTTTATTGGAGTTATCAAAGGAGTTATAATTCCACACACTTCATTACGTTTCCGCATAATAACACCTAATAAAACATAATCAATATATTTTAGTTTATTCTTTTACATAATATATTACATACCTACTATTAATACTTGTTTCACTTTGTTTAATGATACAATGACCAAAATAAAAGAAATAGAGATGTTTGAACTTGGGGAATCAAAAGAAAAAAGTACAACTCCATGGAGTTCAACAATACTCATCTCAAGAATAACTACTGATGATGGTGTTGTGGGTTATGGCGAAGCTCCAACAACTCTTATGACGCTTCCTGTACTAGAGCAAATGCGAGAGATATCAAGAATAATAAAAAATAAAGATCCAACAGAGCTGAATCAAATATTTACTGATGTCTACAGACATTCCTTCTATATGTCTTCATCCATGGAAACAGTGTCAGCATTCAGCTCTTTCGAAATTGCAATAATGGATATTTTTGGAAAGATGTATGGGCTTCCAGTATATAAGATGCTCGGAGGAAAATTAAGGGACAAACTCAGAATTTATGCAAATGGTTGGTATAGCGATTGCGTATCTCCCGAAGATTTCATAAAAAAAGCAAAACATATCTCGAAACTAGGTATAAATGCGATAAAATTTGATCCATTCGCTGATGCGTATAATACTATTGATACCGAGCATATAGAACATGCTGAATCAGTTGTAAAAGGATTGAGGACAGAATTCAAGAAGATGGATTTACTGATTGAATTTCATGGGAGGTTCAATGCCAATCCGGCAATCAAGGCAGCAACTCCTCTATTAAAGTTCAATCCATTATTCATGGAGGAACCGGTCCATCCTGATCAATTTGAAGGCCTACTCAGATTCAGGAATAGGGTAGATACCCAAATAGCATTAGGAGAAAGAATACTCAACAAGAACTTATTCGCAAATTACCTTACTAATGATCTTGTTGATGTTGTACAGCCGGATGTCACCAATTGCGGAGGTATCTCGGAAGGAAAGAGAATAGCCGACCTGGCAAACACTTTCGGAGTAGACGTGGCATTCCATAATGCATTTGGTCCCATACAAACGGCAGCGACCATAAACATTGACTACACTATACCCAACTTCCTAATACAGGAAAGCTTTGACAATTCATGGCCGGAATGGAAAAAGAAACTCCTAAAATCCGGTTATGAGATAGAAGATGGCCATTACAAATTGTCTGGGGGTAATGGTTTAGGAATCAAAGTGAATGAGAGGATATTGGAGGAATTCACGATCTCAGGAATGGAAACATTCAATAAAAATGAACCGACATGGACGATCGAAGGAACGTTCAAAAAACTCAACGGAAAGAACCAATGACCTTGATTGGTTCGCTTCAGACAGATATAAATAAATAGTTTACAAAACTAAAAGTAATGATTGATATGAAAATACTCATATTCATACCACCTAGCCATTTCAAGGATGATCCACTAAATATGGCAAAGCTGTTTTTCGACAAGCATGGTATAAACTATACCATATCAAGTTATACCTCACACGAATGCATAGGCTCGCAAGGGTCCACACAGAAGCCAGACATAAACACCAACCAGGCAATATCTTCCGATTATGATGGAATGTTAATTGTAGGTGGTACGGGCATAGAAAGATATAAGCTGAATGAGTTCAGGCCTCTCCTTGATCTTCTATTAAACTTCAATAAGAATAATAAGAAAATATGCGCCATAGGAAATTCGGTAAGTCTTATAGCAAAATCTAATATCATCAAAGACAAAAAGATAGCAGTAGCCGCAGACAAGAAACTTAGAGATATTATAACCTTGTTCCGCGGTATACCTTCTGACAAATCTTTTGAGATATCTGGCAACATAACAACCATCTCTGATAGGGAATATGACCATTTAGAGGAAGGAATGATAGCATTCATATCACATCTGGATGCAGAGTAGATAGCATGAGATACAAGCAAAAAAGCATATCTAGCGATATAGCAAAACAGCGCATATATATATTATACAACATTGCTTTCAAGAATGCTTTAACCAATCAAAACCTTTCTAAATTATACATACGCCATCTGAAGAAACTATCTATACATCATAAACAGAAGATACCCAAATACATAAAGAACAAGATATGCAACTCTTGCGGATCCTTTCTCATTTATGGTTCCAATTGTATTGTTAGATTGTCAAGCGAAGGATACATAGTCCTCACATGCAACTGCGGAAAGGAGAAACACATATTCTACAAGAGCGGATAACTATCTCTCATATCTGCTTCAGCAAAGACCACCCCACATCTTCATATGGCTCAATGCACAAAATAAATCATATATCTTACTCGAGTTTCCAATCTTAAGATATGTAAAGACGACAGAATTGTAGTACCCAACCCACTTTAATTTGGTAGACACATTTCAAGATTTAATGTTAGATATACCCTAATCTGCTCCTGAGTCATTTTTTCTAATACACTTTTAACTGAGTTAGATTTCTCCTGTCGGACAAATGCAATCCCATATCCCGTTAACTACTCTAATCCGCTCAACCCAAGATATCTTATAGCATTCCTTGAAAGTAAATTGACATACTAACTCTTTAATAAGTTCTGTAAAGGTTTCAAAGAACATATACTCATGGTCTCTTCTGTTGGCGTCAATCTTGTAAAGTGTGCAATGGATAAA
>CAZBLA010000008.1:0-16281 GCA_964492665.1 Microcaldota archaeon | reverse complement strand
TGAACCCTCGACTTAGAGGTTAAAAGCCTCCCACTCTAGCCAAACTGAGTTATAGATCCAAACGAGTTTGTAAAAATTTTGATCAACAAAATATTTGATAAGAAAAATATAGAAATGTTACTAAAAGTTTTAATTCTTATCTATCAACTTTCCTTCAGCGATTCTTTCCGTGCCTCCCCCTTTGAACAGGACAGGTTCAGACATCAATTTTATGCTGTTCTTCAAGAAAATTATAGCGGATTTGTTTGAATTGTTTCCTGCAACACAGACAATGTCCCTATTTTCATTATAGATTACAACCACAGATTCATTGTCTTTATCTGCTATTTTGGTTGCAATAGTTCTTATCATCATTCTGTTATATGTGGTTTTGGTTATTATTTCTTTTGTTTTGAAGTTTTCCATTATCTCTTCTGCAGCATAACTACTTAAATGTTCCAATACTTCCATATATCTTTTCCTGTAGAGATCCATTTCTCTGATAAGTTGCGGAACCTTAGACTCTAGTTTATCCACATCTATATTTGCGATTTTGGCAATGAATTTTATTTTATGTTCCAAAGAGATTATGTAGTCTAATGCTGCATTTCCGGCAACAAATTCTATTCTTTCTATTCCATCATGTATCCGTATGACGTTTGTTATTTTTATTATTCCTATAAGAAATTCCTTTCCTGTGACATGTAATCCACCACAGGCTTCAGCATCTATTAGGTTACCTTGCAGATCCGTTATTTTTACTATTCTGAGTTTGGCCATAGGCATTCCATGACCCTGATATATGAAAAAACCAAATTTTGATTCTGCTTCTCCCCTATTCATCTCTTGCATCTCAACTTTTATACCATTGAGGATATAGCTGTTTGCCAGATTTTCTATATCTTCAATCTGATTGGTTGATAACGGTTCATAGTGGGTGACGTCTATATGTGCTTTATCTGGACTCTTTTTTGCACCTTCCTGCCAAGCATGCGTTCCGAGTATTTTTCTTACACTGGCGCTAACTAAATGTGTGGCGGTATGATGAGCTATAAGTCGCTCTCTTCTCTCTATATCTACAATGCATTCAACAGTTTCTCCTTCAACTAATATGAATTTGTTCTTTAGAGTATGTAGTATTATGTTATGTCTCTCTTGCACGTCAATTAATGGATTTCCGTTTATAGTCCCATAGTCCGCTTCCTGACCACCCCCTTCAGGATAAAAAGGACTTCTGTCCAAGATTACGACATTACCAAAGACAGCCAGTATTTTAGATCTTGAATTGGACATAAAGTCATAATAGAGTTTTTCAGTATTCGGGATACCGGTCAAATCAATGTCAGAAGTATTAGATTTCTTCTTCCTTTCGACAAAATCGCTTTTTATAAGTTTTGAATACACATTCTCGTCTATATCTATTGTTATTCCTTTCTCCTTAGATATTTGATGTATGAATTCGGGAGTTATTCCATTACTTTCATAAAGTTTTTTTACGGTATCGGAAGTTATCTTTACATCTTTTTCTACCATTCTCTCCACAATCTTTCTTGAGGATTTTTTCATGTTTTCATAACGCCTCCTTTCAATATTTAGTATGTTGCCTATTTCATCTATGTTATTGTCTATATCTTTATACAGATTTTTTAGTTTTCTAATATGCAGTTCTATCACTTTAGATAGGTCTATATTGATGTTGTAATTATCCATAAAATCGAATGTGCGTCTGAGTATTACTCTAAGGTTGTATCCGCCGCGGACATTGCTCGGAAGGGCACCATCGCTTATCGCGAACAGTAAAGTCCGTGTATGATCTGCTATTGCATATGCTGCCTGATGCGGCTTTATGACATTGTGGTATATAGCACTATCTATTTTCAATCGTTTGATTATTTCCTTTTCAGCAGCTCCGGCCATACCATAACCTGTAGTGTCTATGCTTCCGGATACCTCCGCGACCTTGCTGTACAATTCGCTATCTGGTTGTATGCCAGATTTTGAGTATATGTAATCTAATACTTCCGGAAATGTGGCATCATAGATAGTTTGAGATCCTGATTTGAACCATATAAGTCTTTCGAAACCCCATCCGACATCAATTACTTTTCCTCTCAACTCATTTATTTTTCCGTTTGTGTATTCAAATTCGGTGAATACACTATTTACCAATTCTAAACCATTAGAAAAACTTTCTATGCTAGGACCGAACTCGGAAAAGTCTCCCATTGACCATACGTCTTCACGGTATGTCAGCTCGGTATCTTTAACTCCCAAGTGTTTTGTCGAAAAATCATAGTTTAACCTTATTGTTTCGTCCTTCCAATAGCCTTCTGTGGGATAGTTGAATGAATGCTGTCCAGCCATCATGAATGAGGTCATGTGTCTACCAGTGACCCCTACATTAGGTATATCATTAAATCTGAGACATATCTGCGGAACGATCAATGGATTTTCTGCATATTCAAAACTCATTTTTCCGTATTCTATCCTCTGAAAATCCATTATGCTTGCTATTGTAAAGTAGAGATCCTGCCTCCATCTGCTCACAACAGGATATTTATTTATCTCTTTATGGCCGTTGTCTGTAAAGAACTTTGCAAATTTCCTCCAGAAACCGGTGTAGTCTATTCGTTCGGCATTCTTTTTTATGAAAGTATAAGGTTGGTGCTCAGGATTCCCGCATAAAGTTCTGTTCTCATCTTTAGTCCAGAAGAACCTTCCGCACTTGGGACATTGTCTCCTAATGAATCCTTCATCCTTGAAAAGTTCGGTGTCGTAATACCTCTTGTGGTCACTTGAAAAAGTTTTTATTAGATCATTCTTATTCAGCATTTAATCCCTTTTACAATAACAGGGAAGCCATTCCCCTTTACAGATATCAAAACGTTTATGTTCCGGACTTTGAAGCTCTTTCTTAAGACTCCACGCCCTGTCTACAATAGTTTTCATGTTGCTCTTGCAGCTATTCAGTTTTTCTTCATCTATATCTACAGAACTCAAGATATTGTCGCTCTCCTTCTCTTTGCTTATCAATTGAACCCCTGTAACTTTGCATACATTGTTGTAGATAGTATAATGTTCTAATGCACATGCATATGCCACAAGCTGAATTGAATAATAGGTTGGTATATTGAAATATGGATTTCTTGGGTATTTATAGTCTATGACCATACATTCGTTTCTGCCACCACTCATTTTGCCTTTGACATATAAACGATCTATCCTTCCGATAAGTTTGAGTATATAATCCCGTATTGGTAGTTCAGTAGCCCAGAACTCTTCTCCATTCCGCATTTTTTCGATTATTTCTTCCCTACTCAGCTGCTGCTGTTTCTCTGCTGATTTGTTATGCATGATAACGCCCGCTTTCATGGCTTTGTTCTGGAATAGTTTGCCATGGATTGCGTCCATGAATCTTGTTTCACATGAACCCATTTGGCTCAGTTCGCTTATTCTTATAAATTCAGTTTGATATTGCATCTTTACACCAAAAGATCAGCCTGCCTACCTTTCATCACAGCATTGCTCAGCGATTACCTCAGTCATCACAATAGTATTCATAAAGAGAAGTTTTTATGTTTTGTCCTTGTTTTTCTTTCTTTGTTTGAATTTCAAAGGATACAAATCCAAAGATATCCCGATGAACTTTAGGTAGAACATATCATAAATAATCAGAAAGGAATATTATACTTTTTATTCAATCTATAAGTGGTGATTGATATGGATGCAGTTGTAAGAGAAGGCATATTAGAGATATTGAATGAAAAATTTCAGATTACCTACAATGAACTTTGCGATATGATGATTGGTAAAAATGTAGATAGAGAGAGTTTGGATAAGAGTCTGTTGTCATTAGAGCAGGACAAGATAATAGCGATGAACAGCAATGGCGGTATAAAGACCTATTATCCTCTGCAAGATCAGCAGACCTTGAGGAAAGTGATTATAGTAGAGGATGACAAGAATATAAACAAGCTTATGTCATTGTCGGTAGGTAAGAATTTTGAGATTACGCAGATATATGATGGAGGAGAAGCAATGGCAAAAATAAGAGCAATAAAACCTGATCTTGTGATCTTGGATCTTATGCTGCCGCATAAGGACGGGTTGGATATATGCCAAACGATAAAATGCGATCCTGAAACAAAGAATACTGCGGTCATAATAATAAGCGCCATGGACCCCACAAGCAATAGGTTTAAAGGCATAAAGTATGGCGCAGATTATTATATCAAAAAACCCTTTGACCCTTTAGAGCTGAGGAATCTCACAACATTGTTTCTCAACAAGAAAGGTAAACGATTCGATCCGCTGATAGATCTTCCGAACGAAGAGAGAATCTCCGAAGAAATAGAGAGGTATATGAAAGAAGGAGAAAAATATACGATGGGTACGTTGAAAATAGAAAAATTTTCTACCTATGTGTCCCAATTCACACCTGAAGCCGGACTTACAATACTTAGGCTGATATCACAGCTTCTCCAGGACAGAATAAAGAATGACAGATGCAATGCGTTCGTGGGTTTTCTCAACAGTGATGAATTTGTGATAGCAGGAAACAAGAGCGAAGTTGATTCTATAGCAAATTCAATAACTAAGGAATTTGAAGCTGTCCTTCCATTCATTCTACAGGATCAGGGATACAAATTGGCTGGTCTGGAATTTGTGGAAAATTTATTTGAATCAAACGAGATACCGCATTTGTATATTGTATATACAGAGTCAGAAAAAGAGAAATTGAAAGAGAGGAGGAGCGAGATATTGAAGCTGAGGAATTTGGAAAAGAATGAGGTGGGTCTGTACACCTACAACGAACTGCAAAAATTGTTCGGAAGAGATGACCTTGATGTGAGAATAACTAGGGATCCGAACGGTGTTAAGCTGCATGTCGGAAAAGAGATTAAGAAAAAGGAGGAATAGGTATATGGGATACAATATGAAATCGCAGTCTTCTACGGATTATCTAATATCTTATGGGGTTGCTTTTGCGATAATAGCGGTTGCTATTTATGTAATTTCATCTTCCGGATTGTTCAATCCTTATATGAGTCCTAATACATGCACTCCTGTTTCAGGATTCATATGCAACAGTTATGCCATAAATAACAGTGGGGCAATAACAGTATTGTTCTCGCAGGTCGTAGGTGTTACAATAAACATAAAGGGAGCAGCATGTTCTACAGAAGTAAATCTCACTAATGTATCTCTGCCCGCATATGGAAATATACATGTTGTAGGTTACAATGGGATGCCGTCTGCATATCCAAACAAGAATTTGGCGTCCCCTATAGTGATGCAAAGCGACACATCCAATTCGGTAGACATGTATTGTTATAGAAGCGGAGGTTACGCAAAATCAAAGGCAGGAAACAGATTCAATGGGTATATATGGATAAATTATAGTGTCAAGGGTCTTTTGAATAAGAATATTATAAGAATTATTAGTTTATCCTCAAAATATAAGTAAACAGTTGTACTAGAAGTATTGAAAATGGACAATTCCATAACAATAAGATTTAAAGGATAGGATGTATATCAATAATAGGTGATTTATTTGTATAAGTATACTATATTTATAGCATTATTTATTTTTATCATAACCGTTTCGGGGGCCACGTATGTGAATCTGATTGAACCATACAATATCACGATACATAATGGATCAAATGTATACTTGGGTAAGGTAGGTCCGGGACAGACATTTTATGTCGGCATAAATGCTGCATCCACAACAGATACAGGCAATTATATAAAACTGGGATGGAACAGATTTGTGGTTGAGAAGGTTCCGCCAGGATGGATAGTTGAGAATTCGCCGCTTAATACAAAAATCCTTTCAATATTGATAAAACCTTCAGCAAACACTTTGAACGGAAAATATGAACTTATCCTCAAAGCCATAAATATAGGAAATTATTCCGGTATTGGGTCTTTGACATTTAATGGATATGTGGTTGTGACACCAGATGTCTTTATTTTGAATGTATCTCCAACAAGGGTGGTGTCAAGTCCGGAATCGCCTTCAAAGGTATTCGTTACCATAAACAATACGGGAGTATCAGACAATCCTTTCCTTATTTCGATGAGTGGTCTGCCTGCATGGAACATGTCAAAGACGGTTATAGCATTGCACCACACAACAGGAAGATTTGTGTATACAGTATATGAAAGAACACCAGGAGTTTACAATACGAAACTTCATGTAACCTCAATATCAAGTAATCTGGTATCGAAAGATATAAATGTGACGATAATTGAGAAAAGAGGGATATTAAATGATTATTCGGCAATAGGAAAAGGATCCATAATCTTTCCCCCAATATATGAACCAGCATATGCTGTGATGTATCTGATAAGCTTATTGTCTGCATATATTTAGGATGGGTGAAAAAGATGTCAGCTACAAGGTCCGGAAAAGATGAGTTGTATGTCGATTTTGTAGATGTTGAATCATTGTCGGACATATCCCGCAGCACATACAGATTTAATGGTACAAATCTTCCAATATTTTCAATAAGAACCGGAAAGAAACGTAAGCTTTTTTCAATAGCTGAGACGGTTGGATTCATAAGGATTGCATATACCTTTACAACAGAAAAGACAGGCGGAATATGTTTATATACGCCGAAACACAGCAATGATAATGAGAAAGTTGAAATTGTTGATTCATACTCCACAAATATGCGTTATAAAAGCTATCCGATACCTATAATAGAATTTATAGATAATCCGTTCAAGAATAAACAAGTATCTGGTAATAGTGTTGTTGTTATACCAACCTCTGATTACAGATTGATGGTTAAGGGTGTAATAAGTAAAAGTATATCAGGAGGAGTGATAAGCAATATGTACATGTTTACTATAAGAAATAGATTGTTCATCGGGAGTTTTGATCTTATAGATGATGACAGTAGGAGAGTGTTTGTCTATTCAAAATTTGATTCTGGTAATAATTTCAAGTTCATCAGGTATGATACATTAACTAATGAGATAACACCAACAAATAAGTATTCAAATGATGTACGTATAAGTATTATACATCTTTCTAAAGCATTTGATTTCTTTAAGCCCGAATAGCTCAGTGGTAGAGCGTCCGGCTGTTAACCGGAAGGTCGCAGGTTCGATACCTGCTTCGGGCGGATAGTGATAGTTAAGAAATTCTGCTGATTTTATTGGCATGAGGTTCCGCAAGATTGATGTGTGAGAGTGGATGAAAATTTCTTTGGAGTTCAGTACCTTCTGGAGTAATTGGATTATTGTATTAACGTCAAACATTGTCTTGTCAGTATGGGATGTGATATACAAAAAGTATTAAATACATAAAGATGCTTATCTTTCTGTAAATGTATTAAGGGTAATTATGTGGGCTATGAAAATATCCAGCAGGAAAAAGAAGTCTATATATCAGACCTTCGTAAAAAGATAGATAATTCCATCATAGATACATTGCTGAATATGCCACCTTTAGAAATATCTCCACTTATAAAGTATGCCACAAATTCAGATGGAAAGAGATTGCGACCCATAATATCCATACTTGCTGGTCAGAGTGCAGGCGCAGATATGGAATCTCTTATGAATCTCGCACTTGCTTTTGAGATGTTGCATACAGCAACATTGGTCCATGATGATATAATAGACGCGGATAACGTCCGAAGGAACATCCCGTCGATAAATGAGAAATGGGGTTCCGACAGCGCTATTCTTGTGGGAGATGCATTAATATCAATTGCAATAGGATTGTCTGCAGATTATGGTGGTAGAGTAATAAAAATTGTGTCCGAGCATGGAATGCAATTATGTAATGGTGAATATTTGGACCTTTCGGCAGATACACACAAGATAACAGTAGAAGGGTATTTGAAGAAGATAAACAATAAATCAGCTTCTCTGTTCAAGGCTGTTGCAAGATCTGGAGCCATAGTTGCATCAGCTGATAATGAGGTTGTTGATGCTCTTTCGGAATTTGGAGAAAATTTTGGTATGGCATACCAAATATCTGATGATATTATAGATATAAATCCTGATGGTAATTCAGTTCCGAAAGATATTGCTGAAGGAAGGATTACACTACCTCTTGTATACACTTACAACAGGTCAAATCCAGGAGATAAGAGAAAACTGGAAGATATTATATTGAAAATGAGAAAGGATGGAGCATCCGCCATGAATATGCAAGCTGCTATGGAGATAGTTGCAGAAATGAACAGTAATGGATCCGTAGAATATTGTAAAGAAGCGATATCAGGATATGTTTCGGCAGGAAAATCAGCTATAGAATCCATTCAGGACAACATATACAAAAGATATCTTGAAAATATGATAGATTCATTAGGTAAGGGGCGGATACTGCCAATATAGAAACAGAGAATAGGTGCATTAATGCTTGATGAAAAATCAGAGCAGTTTGCAAAAGAGATGTTTGGAAGATATTATTCAAAGGTGGATTTGGTTATTAAGGATGTTGAAAAAAAAGAGTTTGGATTTGGGAATTTTGAAAAGAAAATAATGTATAGACATATGGCATTTGGAGGGGACAAGGACTTCAATCTGTATGTAAGAAGAACAATACCTCCTTTTATCTCTTATTCTCCATCATTGTATGAGATTCCAGATGCAAGACCAATGCCAAAGAAGATATGGATTGGATCGGAGTTGATATTTGATATCGATGCTACGGATCTGGATTTGGAATGCAGAGCGACTCATCCTGGATCATGGGTATGTCAAAATTGTCAAGAGCAGGTGAAAAGAGAAACAATAAAACTTATAGAGGAATTTCTTATACCTGATTTTGGGTTCTCCAAAAACGAAATAAAAATAAATTTTAGTGGAAACCGTGGTTATCATGTACATGTAGATTCCGATAAAGTATTCGCTCTGGATTCAAAATCTAGAAGAGAAATAAGCGAATATATATCGGGTTCAAATATATCCATAGACATTTTATTTCCGACCATTGGAAAGAGGGGTACAAGACTTGAAGGTCCGAAACCATCGGATTATGGATGGGGAGGAAGAATAGCGGGCGGTATGGTAAGCGCATTGAATAAAGGGACAGAAAAGTTAATTGATCTCGGAATGACAAAAGCAGAAGCAGCACTTTTGGGGAGGAATAGAGCGAATGTGATAATGGGTATAACAACAGGAAACTGGGATAAGGTTAGGATAAACAAGAAAGAGATATTCTGGAAGAATGTGATAGATAAGATGACAATAAAACAGGGTGATTCCATTGATGGAAATGTTACAAGCAGTATTTATCATCTTATCAGAATGCCGAAGACATTACATGGTGATACTGCATTAATATCAAGAGAAATAAGTTCAATTAGTAGACTGGAAGAATTTGATCCAATGAAGCATTCCATTGTGTTCAGGAGAGGTGAAGTTAGGATAAGAATGATTAGGGATATACCGGAATTGATGATGAATGATCAGTCGTTCGGACCATATAAAAACGAAGAAAAGAAGACTGTGCCAGCATATCTTGCATTATATTTAATACTCAAAAGGTATGCCACAATTTATTTAGGAGAATGAGAACTGTGAAAGAAAAGATTGAACAGTCATGCTTTATTTTGTATGCTTGATAAGCATTCTATTGATTTTGGATATGCCAGATCTGGCAGTTATTTCATCTGCACCTATCAATTCCGCTAATTCCAAGAGCTGCATATATGAACACATGTTTTCTGCAGATTCAGCAAATGTTATGAATCCAACATTAATCTTCTTTCTCTTCAAATATTTAAGAAGCTTTGTAGCTCTATATATCTCTCTGGATCTATACAATTTGTAGGAGGCGGTTATTTTGTATAATGGTATATATGCAGATAGGTCATTTGCACGCATTTCGGCTATAAGCTTTCCATTTATCCTGTAATCAGTGAATATTACTCCTATTCCTGCTGATCTAACAATCTGTATCACATTTTTATCAGATGACAATCCTATTTTAGATTTTACTGAAGAAATTTCGATATCTTTTCCGGCAATAAATATATTAGTGAATCCTAATTTTTTTTCCATGTCTGCTTCAAACTCTGCCCTAACAAGATCATATGCTTCCATGTGCTATCCACTTTGCTTGAGTCCAAATATGCTCCTTTCTACAACTTCTTGTGTCCTATCCGCAGGATACAATAGCTTTACAAGCTTTGTACGCCCTCTTATTCCTTTACCTGAATCAAAGGTTTTTATGATTCCCTGCATCTCCAGCTCGGATATATAATTCCTGTACCATCTCTCGCTCTTTGGTGCTCTATGTATACTTTCTGCTATTGATTTATAACGCCTGTATACTTCGCCACTGAATATATATGTGTCTACACCATCAGTAATCAGTTTTTTGTAGCTACCTCCACTTTTTGATATTATTGATATTGCATACAGAACGATTTTCTGCTGCTCCGGAAGAGTTGCTATGATATCGTAGACAATATCCTTTTCTGCAATCTTCACTGCCTCTTCAGCATCATCTATGGTTATTTTATCTCTGTTTTTTTCTTCTGCAAGTTCTCCCACCCGGGATATAATCTTCAGAGAGAATCTTGCGTCTCCTCCTTCCCTCGCAGCTGTAGCAGCAACAAAGTGTAATATTTCATCAGTGATTATGTCTTTCTTGAACCCTCGGTTAGTCCTATCTTTGAGTATTGCATACAGTTCATTAGCGTCATATGGTGAGAATACGAGCTCGCTCTCATACAATGATGAAAGGCTTCTCGGATCCAGGTTTTCCTTGAATGAAACATTGTTTGAGATTCCGACCATTGTAAGTCCACCAGCACGCATGTCGCTGTTTATCCTTGTTAATGTATAGATCAAATCGTCTAGATCCTTGACAACATCTATCTCGTCCAGAACCACAACAAGTATTTTATTATCTTCTTCTATCCAATTAGTCAGTTTTTCATATAGATCTATGGCTCCATAACCCCTTTTGGCATATGTAGGTATATGATCATTTATTATTTTGCTCAATACTCTATATCTGGAATTGTAGATTCTGCAATTTATGTAAGATATCTTCGCTTTTGTGTTAGGTATGTCATTTACTTCATTTATGACATATTTGGTGCAACTGGTCTTTCCGCTTCCAGTTTTTCCATATAGGAAGAGATTGCGTCCGCGTTCGCCTTTTAGGGAAGGAACAATGGCCCGTTCTATATTGTTTATCTCCTTGTCTCTGAATATGAGATTCTGTGGGGTGAAATGTGGAGATAATACTTCTCTATCTGCGAATATTTTTGACTCTCCTAAAAGATCGCTGAGCTTTTGCATAAACATCCCACAAGATATACATTAAATTGTTAATTAGCGGTTTAGTATTTATACTTTACTTCAATATTCCTCTATCTTTAAGCTTGTTGGAATCTGAAATGCTGTATCTCCATATTATATCTCCGCGTTCATCGCTTTGCACTATCCATTGCATCACAAGCACGACATCATTCTCGCGTATCCTGAATTGTCTCTTGTATCTTTTTGGTATGATACATAATCTGTTGTTTCCATCCATGCAGTACACCATGAATCTGGATGAACCATGTGCTTTTAGAACACGTCCGACTACTTCTTTCTCTCTGGGAAGCTTGAGGAAACTTGGAAGTATGACACCTCCTTTTTTATATTTCTTTACGCTCCGTCTCTTTCCGCTTCTTTTGTATATTTAAACACCTTAACTTTTGACTCCGTAACGAGCTCCGCATGCTTTGCACACAACATACAACATCCCTCTACCTTCCGTATCCGTCTGTGTATCCGGCTTATGACATTCTCTGCATATAACATAAACATCAAAATATCTTTTGATGCATCGGTTTATCTCGTCATTGGAAAACTTTCCGCTTATAATTAATTGTTGTCCGTCGTTATTTATTGGAACCCCCAATTCCTTCGTGAGATATTTTGAAATATCTTCTGATTTTCTTCTTGCCTTGTCGGATAGATTAAGTATATTCTTTAGTATTGTTTTGTTGCCTTGAACGAAAGTTTCGGATTCGGGCACAATGAAGGTTGATTTTTCTACAGATAGCTCTGGTATCTTATTCAGCGCTCTTTCAAGCAATTCCATATATTCTTTATCTTCCAAAATATCACATTTATGCTGTATGTACTAAGTTTAAGTTGTCTGATAACTTATATATTCATTAGTTATCCTTTTACCTTTTAATACACAAACTTATAAATTATAGGTAAGTTAATTATAGATTGGCAGATAAGCGGGAAGTTAGGGGTTTCCCATACCACAAACCCCCTTATGGTGGGCCGAATACTGGATGCGTGTGTTGATGGATATAGCAGCCCTCAATGAAGCTGTGATATTCTGCCCTAAAGGATAGTTATATATGTGAATCAGGCCAGGCCGGAAGGAGCAACCTTAAGTATATAAAGGCTATGCTTTTAGGATACAGGTTTGAGTGGACTTGTGGTCAACTGGTATATTTATCTTCATGCAATTCCAGTTTCTGCCATAAATGGTTCAGAAGGCAGCTAGGTTATGTATTAAATGTAATGTGCCGAGGTAGCCTAATGGTAGGGCGACAGCCTGCTAAGCTGTTTGGTTTTATGACCTTCGTGGGTTCGATTCCCACTCTCGGCGTTTTAGATTATTATCCAAATGTGTTATGTTAGAAATGTTTTTATATCTGCATAAATGATTATAAATGTGATATTTATGGTAGACACGATTGCAAATTCGCAAGAGCAAGAAGAAAACTGTCCGAATTGTGGAAAGAAACACAATACAAAAGAAAGATCGGGTTGTGAACATCAAAGGAATATGGCAAGACATATGCATGGTTCCGAAAATGGTGGTTGTGGCAATCATCAGTGTAGTTGTGGGAACCATTAATCTTCTTCAGAAGATATGCGGTATCTTTTAAGCATATTCTAAAAATATTGGTATATTATGCTTGCGATTGTAGTCTAGTCTGGTAGGACTTTGGCCCTCCAAGCCAAAAACCCGGGTTCAAATCCCGGCAATCGCAGTTGTTTTTTGAACTGTAAAGGTTTAGGTATAAGGTAATTCTTTTTGTAATAGACAACTCCAAAAATTTGTTAGTAATGTATTTAAAGATATATGAAGAAAGTTTTATATATAAGTGTATGGATATGAAAGATGAAAATTCAATCAAATTATTTTTTGATGCATTCTCAAATGTCGGAAGATTTAGGATACTTGAACTGCTTTTAGATGGTCCATTGACAGTGAATGAAATATCAGAAGGATTAGTTATGGGGCAGACATTAGTATCGCATAATTTGAAATGTCTCTCCAACTGTATGTTTGTGAAAAGTTATGTGACCGGAAGACAACATACATACAGCATTAGGAGCGAAGCCATATATTTGGTGAAAGATATGATGAAGCACATAGATAGATATGAAAAGCACCTTATCTCTTGTGATATTATAAATAAAAAAGTGGATTAAGATGGAATTTGATTATGCGATAATAGGTCAGGGAGGAGCAGCGTTCGCTGCAGCAATAAAAGCCAATGAACTTGGAAAAAAGACAGTTATGGTAGGGAAGAATGTAACTGCTGGAGCAGTCATTGGCGGCACATGCGTAAATGTAGGATGTACCCCTACTAAAGAACTTATAACTCAAGGCAGAATAATTAAAGATGCACTATCAAGAAAGTTTATAATAAATTCGAAACTGGATAAAGAATTTTTCAAAAATGTGATGGCATTAAAGGACCGGATTGTGGAGAATGATAGGAAGACCAAATACATTTCTGTATTAGAATCATTAGAAAACGTCACATACATCAATGAATTTGCATCTTTCAAAGATTCAAGTAGTATTCTTGTTGGAAATAGAGAGATAACAGCGAAAAATATTCTCATAGCGACTGGTGCAAGAGCTAGTATACCTAGTATTCAGGGAATAAAAGATGCGGAATATTTGACAAATGAAGAAGCATTATCTCTCAAGGAAATGCCAGAATCTATGATTGTTATAGGTGGAAGGGCACTCGGGCTTGAATTTGCTCAGATGTATAGCCATTTTGGGACTAAAGTAACGATACTTCAGAGAAGTGGGGTATTACTTCCCAATTGGGAACCGCAGATAAGTTTGCATATGCAGAGATATCTTGAAGAGGAAGGGATATCAATCAATACTAATGTTTCATTAAACGAGATAGGCAGAGATGGCAATGGATCATTCATAAAAGCAAAGATTAAAGGTAAAGAAGAGGTGATGCATGCCGACAAGATACTTTTTGCTACAGGAAGAAAACCAAACATAGAAATATTGAAATTGGATAATGCAGGAATAAAGACAGATGAACATGGTTTTATAACAACAGATAGTACCTTACGAACAAGCAACAATTCAGTATATGCGGCTGGAGATGTGATCGGTCAGCCGATGTTGGAGCCACTTGCGGCAAAAGAAGGAAATATTGCAACATCAAACATTTTTACAAGAACAAATAAAACAATAGACATGAATGAAATACCTGTTGCCGTATTCACCACTCCTGAAGCCGCGATGGTGGGAATAACAGATGCTCAAGCAAAAGAGGCAGATGTGCTTTGTTCATGCAGTTCCATTCCAATGTCATTGGTCCCGAAAGCAGAGATAATAGAGGATACTAGGGGATTAGTTAAGATAGTCATAAACCGTGAAAACAAAAAGATTTTAGGTATGCATATACTTGCAAGGAATGCGGCGGATATGATACATGAGGGAGTCTTAACCATAAAATTTGGTCTGACAATAGATGATCTTATAGACACAGTACATGTTTTTCCAACAATGAGTGAAGCTGTAAAGCTTGCAGCGCAATCATTCTATAATGATATGAACAAGATGAGTTGTTGTACGGTGTAATCTCATGCGAATGGTAGATGGAATAAAACTTGTTTATACTAAGAAGTTATACATATTGATATCAGCAATATCAGGTTCATTATTACTTTTACTGTATTATTATTTGATGGAAATAGGATATTTATTCTATCCTCTTTTATTCAATACAATAATAGTAGGTAAGATTTTTGACATAATTGGATTTTCTGTCATATCTGTTTTATTTGCAATATCCTTATCAATGATAGTTTATTCAATACGTGAGTATAGAGGAAAAAAACATAGTTCACAAACTGCTACTGCAATGATTGCCGGAATATTCACGCAGATGTTGTGTTGTACTCCAATAGTGGGATCATTGCTTGCAATATTAGGTGCATCAACTACTACAATATTGGGCACTACGGGTATCATACAAGGAACATTTGCTGAATTAGAACCTATTTTGATTATTGTATCAATAGCATTGTTGGTGTTAAGCATAAAAACAAATTCAAATTCAATACTCAATTGCAAATTAAAGCAGAAGAGGGTGTGATTAGATGGATAGAAAAATTGTTGTTGGTATTGTAGGTGGCATATTGATTTTAATTTCGGCATACTTAATTTTAAACCATAGGGCTAATTCGCAAGTGACTATGCCATCTGTAGGACAGGAAGCTCCAGGCGGATCTTTCCTGCTTGCGAATGGAAGTAATGTGAGTGTATCAAGTTATCGGGGTAATGTTATATTGTTGTGGTTCGTTACAACATGGTGCAGTTCGTGTGCGCAAGGAACTGCAGCTATATCAGAGAATATGAGTTTCTTCCAGAGTAAGAGGGTTATAGTAATAGAAGTTGAAAATTATAGAGATATGGGAAGACGAGGAATGGGGGTGGTAAGATTCATCAAAGATTTTGGGACAAATTCAACTGGTGCTAATTTGATACAAGCGGCTATATCTTCGAAAACACTTACCTATAACTTCAATCCGAAAGGTTATCTTGACTTATATTATTTGATATTAGCAAACGGAACTATAGCATATGTGAATGGCAGTCCAGCGATTACAATGCTAGATTTAAAGAAAATGATAAATTCTATCTGATCACAGCATGAATTTACGAATGTAGAGATAGCCATAATAAGGATTATTGGAACTGTAAAAAAAGTAGATGATAGAGCATTAAGTATGTCTGCAATTATAACAATTTAGTGAATAGTGATATCCTCCCTTACTTAAAAACAGAGGCCTCCTTTGTGGATTGCAGAGTATATTCTCGATTCTGCAATGTGGCTTGCGATACCTGTTGTGTCGTATATCTTTCCGAGCGCAGCTTCCTGCATGCCCTGCAGTAGCTCTGTTGAGTATGTTTATTGATGCGTTTGTGTCCCTGTCAATCTGCAATCCGCATCTGTTGCAGATGTATGTTCCGATCCCGAAAACTATCCTATTTATACCTTCTTTGATGGTTCCGCAATTGCTGCATTCTTG